>NZ_JBIAPT010000015.1:0-43223 GCF_042888425.1 Streptomyces sp. NPDC002889 | reverse complement strand
TTATGCCCGAATTGTGGGCGGCGTCAACCCCCGCAAACCCCCCCGTGGCGCCCCCCCCGGCGGGGGCCGGCCGGTATCCCCCCCCCTCACCCGCCCGGCCCCGGCCTCGTGCCCGCGCGCGGCACAGGAACGAAGGGAACCACATGGCACGGATGTCGTCGGCCGAGCGGCGCCGACAGCTGATCGAGGCAGCGATCCGCGCGATGACACGTGACGGTGTCCCCAGGACGACGACCCGGTCCATCGCCGCCGAGGCGGGCGTCTCACTGAGCGTCTTCCACTACTGCTTCGACTCCAAGCAGGCCCTGCTCGAGTCCGTCATCGCGGCGATCACCGATCACTACGTCACGGTGGTGAAGGAGGCAATCCGGCCGAAGACCACCCTTCGGGAGACCATCCGGGCCGGATTCCAGGCCTATTGGGACCATGTGTCCGCCAACCCCGGGGAACACATGCTCACTTACGAACTCACGCAGTACGCGCTGCGACAGCCGGGGTTCGAGCATCTGGCGCGGCGGCAGTACGAGCTGTACTCCGACACCTACACCGAACTCATCGAACAGCTCCGTCACAGCATGGAGTTCGAGCTCCGTGTACCTGTCCCGGTGCTGGCCCGCTATCTGGCGGTCATGACCGACGGACTGACCCTGAACTTCCTCGTCCTCGGCGACGACGCGGCGGCGGCGGACATCCTCGACACCATCGCCGACCAGGTTGTCAACCTCGTCCGCGACGAGGTCCGACCCGAGGTTCCCGCGGCCGTTTCACCCCCGCGCCCCGTCTGACGACCGCGGGGCGGCCTCTCCCGGGACGAGGGCGGGCGGCTGCACCGGTGCCACGGGCGCCGGTGCGCATGGTTCGGGCAGTGTCCGGCACAGCGCCGGCTCAGAGCCGTGGCAACGGTCCGGGAGCAGCGTTTTCCCGACCTCACCGACGATCGTCGGATCCCGTAGGACCGGCCGTGGCCCGGCCGGCAGATGTGGTGCCACCTGGGGCACCGTCGCGCCAGGTGGCGCGAGATTTTCCCGGACCTATGATGTTGTTTCGGACATTTCCGGCGATTGAACTGCCGGTTCGAAATCGGCTGGAAAGCAGGATCCTATGGCCGGTCGTGCGAACAGATCAGCGCTCGTGATGGAGCTGTCGGCGGAGTTCGCCGGCACGATGGTCCTCATTCTCTTCGGCTGCGGTGTGGTGGCCCAAGTGGTCGCCGGCGGAGCCCTCACCGATCCCCCGGGCGGGCTGGGCAATCACGACAGCATCTCCTGGGCATGGGGCCTCGGAGTCACGCTGGGCGTCTACGTGGCGGCACGCCTCAGCGGCGCCCATCTCAACCCCGCGGTGACCTTGGCTCTCGCCGCCTTCAGGGGCTTCCCCTGGAAGAAGGTCGCCCCCTACGCCCTCGCCCAGACCGCCGGTGCCTTCGTGGCCGCTCTGCTGGTGCGCTGGAACTACACCGAGGCGCTGGCGAAGGCGGACCCCGGGCACACGTTCAAGACCCAGGGCGTCTTCTCGACCCTGCCCGCCAACGGCAACACGAATCTGCCGGTCGGCGAGTGGGGTGCCTTCCGTGACCAGATCATCGGCACAGCGATCCTCCTGCTGCTGATCATGGCGGTCACGGACCTGCTGAACACCCCCCCGGGCGCCAACCTCGCCCCGTTCATCGTCGGCCTCATCGTGGTCGGGATCGGCATGGCGTGGGGCACCAACGCGGGATACGCGATCAACCCTGCGCGTGACTTCGGCCCGCGGCTGGCGAGCTTCATCACCGGCTACGGCACCGCGTGGCGAGATCAGTACGGGAACTTCTACTTCTGGGTACCGATCATCGGGCCGCTGATCGGCGGACTGGTGGGTGCGTTCTTCTACAAGTTCTTCATCGGCCGCTTCCTGCCGACTGCGGAACCCGAGCCCCCGGGACGCGTCCCGACCCCCGAGGCCTGACCGCCTCAGCATCCCCGGCCCAACTCTGTGGAGAGGCGGCACCCCATGGCGGACTTCGTCGGCGCGGTGGACCAGGGAACCACCAGCACCCGGTTCATGATCTTCGACCACGACGGCAACGAGGTGGCGAAGCATCAGCTGGAGCATGCTCAGATCCTGCCGCGCTCGGGCTGGGTCGAACACGACCCGGTGGAGATCTGGGAGCGCACCAAC
Source organism: Streptomyces sp. NPDC002889 (assembly GCF_042888425.1). Taxonomy (NCBI): domain Bacteria; kingdom Bacillati; phylum Actinomycetota; class Actinomycetes; order Kitasatosporales; family Streptomycetaceae; genus Streptomyces; species Streptomyces sp. NPDC002889. The sequence continues at coordinate 41,063 of NZ_JBIAPT010000015.1, read as the reverse complement.
ACGGTGATGCAGACCGCCATCCGGGAGCGGAACCTGTCCGCATCGGACCTGGCCGCCGTGGGCATCACCAACCAACGGGAGACGACCGTGGTCTGGGATCCGCGGAACGGCCGTCCGTACCACAACGCCATCGTCTGGCAGGACACCCGGACGGACTCCATCGCGGCGGCCCTCGAACGGGACGGCCGTGGCGACGTCATCCGCCGCAAGGCGGGCCTCCCCCCGGCCACCTACTTCTCCGGCGGCAAGATCCAATGGCTGCTGGAGAACGTCGACGGCCTGCGCGAGGCGGCAGAGCAGGGTCACGCCATCTTCGGCAACACCGACTGCTGGGTGCTGTGGAACCTGACCGGCGGCCCGGACGGCGGAATCCACGCCACCGACGTGACCAACGCCAGCCGCACCATGCTGATGAACCTGGAAACCCTCGACTGGGACGACGAGCTGCTCGGGTTCTTCGGCATCCCGCGGGTGATGCTGCCGCGCATCAACCCCTCTTCCCACGCCGAGGCGTACGGCCAGGCGCGCACCTCCCGGCCGCTTCGGGCCGCCATCCCCATCACCGGGGTGCTGGGAGACCAGCAGGCGGCCACCGTGGGCCAGGTGTGCTTCGCCCCCGGCGAGGCCAAGAACACCTACGGCACAGGCAACTTCCTTGTGCTCAACACGGGCACCGAGCTCGTGCACTCCCAGCACGGGCTGCTCACCACGGTGGCGTATCAGCTCGGCGACAACCCGGCGGTCTACGCACTCGAAGGGTCCATGGCCGTCACGGGTTCGGCCGTGCAGTGGCTGCGCGACCAGCTGAAGATCATCCGTGATGCGGCGGAGAGCGAGCGGCTGGCCGGCAGTGTGGAGGACAACGGCGGCATGTACTTCGTGCCCGCCTTCTCCGGACTCTTCGCGCCCTACTGGCGTTCCGACGCCCGCGGTGCGATCGTCGGGCTCTCCCGCTTCCACAACGGCGGCCACATTGCCCGGGCCACGCTGGAAGCCATCTGCTACCAGAGCCGCGACGTGGTGGAGGCCATGGAGCAGGACTCCGGCGTCCATCTGGACGTGCTCAAGGTCGACGGCGGTGTGACCGCCAACGACCTGTGCATGCAGATCCAGGCCGACGTCCTCGGCGTCCCGGTCAGCCGCCCGGTCGTCGCCGAGACCACCGCGCTCGGCGCCGCGTACGCCGCCGGCCTCGCCACCGGGTTCTGGCAGAGCGAGGACGAACTGCGCACCCACTGGCAGGAGTCCAAGCGGTGGGAGCCGCAGTGGAGCGACGAGCAGCGCGCGGAAGGCTACGCCGGATGGAAGAAGGCGGTGGAGCGAACCTTCGACTGGGCGAAGGTCGAGTAGCGGCCGCGGACAGGGCGGACCGGCCCGCGCCGACGGCGTCGGCGCGGGCCGGTCCGCCGAAACGGGAGGAGACGATTGCCGTGAAAGCTGTGGCTCTCTCGCCCGAGGCGCGGGCGCAGGCCCTCGAAGGTCTGGGCCGGGGCGAGCTCGACGTCCTGGTCATCGGCGGCGGTGTGGTGGGTGCCGGAGCGGCGCTGGACGCCGCCACGCGTGGCCTGAGGGTCGGCCTGGTCGAGGCCAGGGACTGGGCGTCGGGCACGTCCAGCCGCTCCAGCAAGCTCATCCACGGCGGCCTTCGCTACCTCGAGATGCTGGATTTCCATCTGGTCGCCGAGGCACTGGAGGAACGCGGGCTCCTTCTCCAGCGCCTCGCGCCCCACCTCGTCCGCCCCGTGCCGTTCCTCTACCCGCTGCAACACCGGTTCGGCGAACGCCTCTACGTCGGGACCGGCGTACTGCTCTACGACACCATGGCACTGGCCTCAGGCACCTCCCGTGGCCTGCCCCACCACCGCCATCTGCTCAAACGGCAGGCTCTGCGCGAGGCCCCCGCACTCCGGCCCGACACCCTGGTAGGAGCCGTCCAGTACTGGGACGCCCAGGTCGACGACGCCCGCCACACCCTGTTCCTGGCCCGCACCGCCGCCGCCTACGGAGCCCTCGTCGCCAACCGCACCCAGGCAACCCGATTCCTGCGCCAGGGCGAGCGCGTGACCGGCGCGGCCGTGACGGACCTGGAAACCGGCACCGTGACCGAGGTGCGAGCCAAGCAGGTCATCAACGCGACCGGCGTGTGGACGGACGACACCCAGTCCCTGGCGGGCGCCCGCGGACAGTTCCACGTCCGCGCCTCGAAAGGTGTCCATCTGCTGGTCCCGCGCGACCGCATCAACTCCCGCACCGGGATCATCCTGCGCACCGAGAAGAGCGTGCTCTTCATCATCCCCTGGGGACGGCACTGGATCATCGGCACCACCGACACCGACTGGGACCTGGACAAGGCACACCCCGCCGCGAGCTCCGAGGACGTCCGTTACCTCCTGGACCACGTCAACGCCGTCATGGTCACCCCCCTCTCGCCGGCCGACGTCGAGGGCGTCTACGCCGGACTGCGTCCGCTCCTCGCGGGCGAGGCCGCCGAAACCAGCAAGCTCTCACGCGAGCACCTGGTCGCCCATACCCTGCCCGGACTGGTGGTGGTGGCAGGCGGGAAGTACACCACCTACCGCGTCATGGCGAAGGATGCCGTGGACGAAGCGGCCCGCGCGCTGGACGAGCTGGTGCCCGACTGCGTCACATCAAAGGTGCCCCTGCTGGGCGCCGACGGTCATCCGGCGCTGTGGAACTCCCGGCACCTCCTCGCTCAGCGCTACGGACTGCACGTCGCCCGGATCGAGCACCTCCTGGGCCGCTACGGCTCGCTCGTGCACGAACTCCTGGACATGGTGGCCGCCGACCCCGCCCTCGGTGAACCGCTGCCCAGCAGCGACGACTATCTGCGCGTCGAAGCCGTCTACGCCGTCACCCACGAAGGAGCCCGGCACCTCGAGGACGTCCTCACCCGGCGCACCCGTATCTCCATCGAGTCCTGGGACCGGGGCACGGACGCCGCCGGACCGGTCGCCGAGCTGATGGCACCGCACCTGGGATGGGACAACGAGCAGGCGGAACGCGAAGTCGGGCAGTACGTCGCACGGGTTGCCGCGGAACGCGAAGCACAACAGCAGCCGGACGACCGCGCCGCGGACGCGGTCCGGCTCGGCGCGCCCGACATCATCCCCGTCCGCGATTGGTTATGGACTGTTCGGGTGGTGCATCCCCGGGCACGGTCGTAGCGTCGATGGGGGAACAACTGGGGGCAGACGGGCCAGGTTGGCTCGAAAAAGGCAGCTGGGGAGCCGACATGCACGGACAGAAGCTCAAGACAGCGGTCACCCTGTGCGCCGCGACAGCACTCGCGGCAGCAGCAGTACCCGCATCCGCTTCCACACAGTCACCCTCGCCCGCACGCGTGGTGGCCGTCGACTGTTTCTCGAATTCACAGGTACGCCCCGGCGACTTTCTGCTCGCCTGCGGGGACGGCAACAACCGTCTGACGGCGCTCCGATGGTCCAGCTGGGGACCGACATCCGCTGTGGGAAGTGGACTCGACCTGGTCAATGACTGTCAGCCCTACTGCGCCGCAGGCAAGTTCCGTTCCTACCGGGTCACCGTGAGGCTCGACCGCCCGGCGACCTGGAAGAAGCATCCTGAGCTCCAGCACTTCACCCGGCTGCGACTCGTCTACACCGACAGCAAGCCACCGCAGACACAGCGGGAAGTGACGTACAAACTCTGGGACTGACGAATCCTCAAGTCCCCCCGGTGCGCCGTCTCGTGCCGGGCGCCGCTGCGGTGACGCGCGCTCGTGGGGTGAGGTGAGTGAACGTTCGCGAGGACGCGGTGAACGCAGGCGGTGGGTGGCGACCGGGGTATCCGGCCGCCGCGGCGGTGTTCGCCATCGGGATGGCCGGGACCACCCTGCCCACACCGTTGTACGGGCTCTATCAGGAACAGATCGGGTTCTCCGAGCTGATGGTGACCGTTGTCTTCGCCGTGTACGCCGTCGCGGTCATCACCGTGCTGCTGGTGGCGGGCAACTACTCCGACGAGGTCGGCCGCAGACCTGTGCTCCTTATCGCCATGGCTCTGTCGGCCGCGAGTGCGGGATGCTTCCTCCTGCAGAGCGGTCTGCCTCTGCTCTTCGCGGGTCGGCTGCTGTCCGGTTGCGCGGCCGGCCTGCTGAGCGGCGCGGCGACAGCGGCCGTCATCGAGCTGGCCGGACCTGGGCAGAAGGCGCGGGCCGGGTTCGCCGCCACCGCGGCGAACATGGGTGGTCTGGGCTGCGGTCCCCTGCTCTCGGGCCTCCTCGCGCAGTACACACCCTGGCCGCTGACGCTGCCGTTCTGGGTCCACCTCGGGCTGGTGGCTGTGGCCGGTGGGATCACCTGGTTCCTGCCGGAGACCGTGGCGGAGCCGAAGCGATGGCCCCCTCTGAAGCCGCAGGGAGTCACCGTGCCGCCCGAGGTGAAGGGTGTGTTCATGCCCGCCGCCCTGGCGGCGTTCGCCGGGTTCGCGCTTCTCGGGCTCTTCACGGCGGTCGCGCCGAGCTTTGCCTCGCAGACGCTGGGTGTGCACAACCTGGCAGTTTCGGGCGCTGTGGTGTTCTCGGTGTTCCTCGCTTCGACCGTCGGGCAGACCTTGACCGAACGGATCGGCCCGCGCCGCGCGCTCCCCGTGGGGTGCGGCATCCTCGTCGTGGGCCTGCTGTTGGTTGCGTCGTCCCTGATCGCCGAATCCATGCTCCTGCTCGTCCTGGGCGCCCTGTGCGGCGGCACCGGCCAGGGACTGGCCTTTCGCGCGGCACTCACCCTGGTCAGCAGCGCGGCCCCGGCACAGCATCGGGGCGGCACCATTTCGGCGTTCTTCGTCGTCGCCTACGCCGGGATCTCGGTGCCGGTGGTCGGTGTCGGCGCCATGGCCACATGGCTCGGGCTGCGCCAAGCCGGGCTGATCTTCTCTGGCTGCGTGATGCTGGTGGCGGCGGGCGCGGGAACGTACGCTGCGCGCAGGCCGCCGACGGGGGCGTAACCGCGCACCCACGCCTGCGACCGCGCACTGCCGCTCCGCTCACCCGCCCGATTCGTGCCGCCGATACCTGCTTGCGCAGCCTCGTTCAGGGCTGCTCGGAACGGCCACGGTCCTGTGCCGTCGGTGCGGGAGCGGACCGCAGACTCTTCACGGTGCAGAGATGAGTGCTGTGGGCGTCGTCAGGATGCTGCACGCCGCGCCGGGGGTATCACACCGGGCGCTGCACCGCGGGACGCGGCCGGCCCCGGGGTCTGTGACGTGAACCGGAGTGGTGGGACGATAGCCGCCCGGACCGTATCGGCGGTCGGTACATGTTTCCTTTGGGGCACTCATGAACGTCTGGCTCCCACTCCGGCTCTTCGCCGCAACGGCCGTGGCCGGCCTGATGCTCACCGCCTGCGGGGGCTCTGGCAGGCCCCCGACCGCGTCGGCGTCACCGTCCACCGCACCGGGAACGTCCACACCGTCCCAGTCGCCCTCCACGCCCGTCCCCGCGGCTCCGTCGGCAGCCACACCGCCAGGCACGCGAACGCCGACCACGCCGGCACCCGGCGACAGCGGGCCGACCATCGGATCCGGACGTCTCCAGCCCTTGTGGCCGTTCGCCACGCTCGCCGAAGCCCAGGCTTGGCAGCGTGACTACCGTTCCGGCGGACACCAGCCCTGGCATCTCGACCCGGAACGGACCGCACTCTCCTTCACCCAGGGCTACCTCGGCTTCGAGAGCATCGACCGCATCACCGCACGCACCGTCAACAGCTCACAGGCCCGCATCGGTGTCGCACCGCGCGGTTCCGAGGGCGGCACCGCGGCGATCATCCATCTCGTTCGGTACGGCACCGGCCCCGACGCCCCATGGGAGGTCGTGGGCACCGACGACACGACGTTCACCCTGGCCATGCCCGGATACGGGTCACTCGTCCGTTCCCCGATGCAGACGGGCGGCCGGATCACCGGCGTGGACGAGAGCATCCGCGTGCAGGTGCGCCAGCCGTCGTCCCCCAAGCCCTTGGGCACCTCATGCTGCACCTCGGCGGGCGGCAACGGACAGCCCTGGAAACGGTCGGTGTCCTTCTCCGGGGCCCGTGACCGGGTGCTCACAGTGGTCGCCTCCACCGGCGGGCATGTCGCGGAGGTCGAACGCTTCGCCGTCACGGCGGTACGCACCGGCTGACCATCGGGAGTCGCTGGACGGGGCCCACAAGGCGGATCCGGGATCTCCCGGCCGGCTCGCTACGGCGCCGTCACCGCTCCCTCAGCCGGGCCACCGCCTCCCGGATCGCGGGCAACCGCTTGTACAGCGCGTCGCCCGGGCAGAGCGTCCGGTAGCTGTCGCGATGCCCTGAGATGACATGGAGCTCGGCCGGCTCGCCCTTCTTGTACTTGCTCTCGTCGTTCGTCGAGACCAGCCGTACCGTGCCGCGAGGGTTCGCCCCGGGCCGCAGCTTCCACGCGGCAACCTTCGCGATCCCCTCCTCGAGCGCCTGCGGGACCGTCGCACCAGGGTCGAAAGTGCCCAGCGCCGCGATCCCCACGCTGTCGGCATTGAACCCCTTGGCGTGTGCCCCACGCACGGGACGTCCGATGCCGCCCGCCCGGCCCTCGTAGATGGTCCCGCACCGGTCCACGACGAAGTTGTAGCCGATGTCGTCCCAGCCCTCACCCCTGACATGGTCCGCCTGTACCGCACGCAGCATGTCCGGGACATCTGCACAGTCGTAACCGTTGGGATGCCCGGTGTGATGGATGAAGACCGCGCTCACCGCACCCGTGTACGCCGCGCGCTGCCGGACCATGCCCTCGTCCGCCCCCCAGGCCGCCCGGCTGACGATCGCAGGCCGCGGCGCCCCGTGCGGCGGCTGGGGGCCGACGGCAACCCACTCCGGCGGCGCACGCCGTACCGGAGCATCCCGCATCACCAGCAGAGCCAGTGGCAGGACGAGGGCACCTAGGACGAGTCGACGGGACCACATGGAACCACCCTGGCCCCCGACCACCCGCACCCCGCGAGTGAGCGGGCCAATCGGGTGAGGCCGGGCAAGCTCCCACCATCGCCGCGTACGGAGCATCTGCCGTCCTGAAGGATGCGCGGCAACGGCGACGCGGGAGCGTCAGAGCCAGGTCAGGACATCGTGTAGCCCGGACTGCGTGCGGCAGGACGAAGCGGTCGGCGCTATGCGCGGGCCGACACCTCACCCGGTGCGCTGCCGGGGGGCCGTGGTCGAGATGCCGCAGGAAGCTGGGCCGTTACGGATGCCGCTGGGCGTGCAGCGGCCGCGCCCGACGTGTGGGACGCGGGCGAGGCTCGCAGGCTGCAGGGAATCCGGCTGGATGACTGCCGGTCTGCTCAGGAGCACAGAAGGCAGTCCCACGGCGGCCGCGACGGGGGGCTACCGGTAAAGGAGCACGCGAAGGAGGTCGCGGAGGCTCGCGTTGTCGTCGTAGTAGCCATAGCCATAGCGGGCCCAGTCGTAGTCATAGCACCTGTCGTCGTAGTAGTGATGACCTCCCCGGTAGTCGTCGCAGTACCGGGACGAAACCGAGTCGGGCGCGCTGGTGCTGGTGGCACTGGCTATGCCGGCTCCGCCAAGGGTCAGAGCCAGAGCGGCGAACAGGCTGGCGAGCAGCCGGGAAATCCTGGATGTCTTTACCCGCATGGTGCTTTCCCTTCCCGGGGGCGTGGACGGGTCAGAGACCTGCACGGCCGCGGTGACGTCAGCACCAGCGAGGCACTGATGCGTTCGCGAAGGGTCCGGTACGTCGGCCTTGAGTATGGCGGGGGTTGCCATCGTCAGGGCGGGAGTACCGCCCATGACGGAGTTGCCAATTGCCGACTCACACGCTGTATACGCGGCATCGGGCCCACCAGGGTTGCTGCGTACAGCAGACCCCCGCGGCGGGGAATCCGTCCGTCGGACAACCAACGACCGGGTGATCGTCGATCGGAATGCAGAGATTGTTCGCCTTCTCGCCATGAATGAAGACGACTATTCCGTTCAATCTGCTCTAACGTAGACATATAGGCACATAGAAGTCAAGCAGGACGAATCGGCCCCGTGCGCACGGGGAGTCGGTCATGGTGTGATGCCCAACTCGGCTTCGCCGTCGCACAATTGGCGCCGCCCCGGGGAGAGGTGTGCCGGCATTCCGTCAGTGCTCAGGCTCGTGCCCACCTGCCCGCGAGCTGCCCATGACCGGAAGCACCAGGCGAAGTTCGTAGCCGCCGTCGACCGTCGGACCGGAGGTGACAGTGCCCCCGAGGAGCTCGGCGCGCTGATGCAGCCCGACCAGGCCGTAGTGCGCGCTGGGCAGAGGCAGAGCGGGCCGTGTCGGTGCGGTATTGGTGACCGTGACACGCACGGCACCGCCCTCGTGGCACATGCGAACTGTCGCGCCGGCGCCGGGGGCGTGCTTGCGTACATTGGTCAACGCCTCCTGGACGGTGCGGTAGATGGCGCGCTGGACGGTCGGCGGAAGGCCGTCGGGCAGGTCCGTCCGCAGCTCGGCCTCGATGCCGCTGCTGTCGACCAGTTGCTGGAGATCGGCCAGGGACGGCTGCGGGGTCAGCTCCGTGGGGCGCCCCCCGGAGGCGCGCAGGACACTGACCATGTGCCGCAGTTCGTCCAGGGTCTGTACGCTCAGCCGCCGGATCGTGGCTGCGGCTTCCTTGGCCTCGGCGTCCCGGGTGCCGACCTGGAGCGCTCCGGCCCGCACCGCGATCAGGCTGACCTGGTGAGAGACCACGTCGTGCATCTCACGGGCGAGCTGCGCGCGTTCCCTGGCCAGCACGGTCTGGTCGGTCAGCAACCGCTCGTGGTCACGCGCCTCGGAGATCTCGGCGATCCGCAGCGACAGATCACGCCGGGTCTGGACGAGTTGACCGAGGAAGACGGCCGCGCCCGCTGTCGCCGCCGTGTAGCCCAGAGTGATCCAGGTCGAGGTGGCAGAGAGGTCGAAGTTCGGGGACGGCCACGAGGTCATGTCGCTGATCGTGAACGCAATCGCGCAGACGGCCAGGAGAATGCGTCGGCGGGTGAGCGAGGCGAGGGTGTACAGCGCGGCCAGCGCGGCGAAGACCGCGTCGGAGAGCAGGACGGCCGGCAGGGTGAGCAGGTAGGTGAGCCGCGGCAGGCGACGGCGCAACACAAGAGAGAGGGCAGCGACCAGGGCACAAGCCAGCCGTAGCGGCTCGCCGGTATCGAGGTGGGCCCAGACGTCGAGCAGCGAGACCGCGACGAGGGCGGCGTCCAGCAGCGGGGCGCGCAGGCGGTCAGGTGTCATTCCCCCTCCTGGTCCGGCGGTGGCTTGAGAAGGCCTGCCCGTTCGGCGAGCAGGGCGGCCTGGACGCGGCTGCCCACCTCGAGCTTGGTGAGGATGGCACTGACATGATCCTTGACCGTGCCGGTGCTCAGGTGCATCCGTGTGGCGATGTCGGCGTTGGACAGCCCCTCCGCGATGAGGACGAGTACGGCGCGCTCGCGGCCGGTCAGCCGGCCGAGGCTACGGGCGGGCTGGTGCGAGCCGGCTTCGAGATAGCCGTCCACGACCGTCCTGGTGACCTTGGACGACAGTACGGTGCCGCCGTGGGCCAGGGTCTGCACCAGGAACGGCAGTTCCTCGGGGTCGGTGTCCTTGAGCAGGAAGCCGGCGGCGCCGGAGCGAAGCGCCGCTGCCACGTACTCGTCCATGTCGAACGTCGTGAGCATGGCCACCACCGGAGGGTGCGGCAGCCGGCGGAGTCCGGCCAGGACGGTGAGTCCGTCGACGTCCGGCATCCGGATGTCCAGCAGCACGACGTCGGGACGTATCTCCTGCGCCGTCCGGACCGCCTGGCCACCCGCAACCGCAGCCACGACGTCGATGCCGTCAGCCGCGTCGAGGATGTGCTGAAAGCCCGTACGGATCAAGGCCTCGTCGTCGACCACCATTACCCGGATCACGCGTGCTCCACTCGCCATCGGACCACTGTCCGATTCGTACCACGCGGAGGGACGCCCGGCGGGTGCCCGACACCGAATCGGGCCGGGCGGCGGGGCTGCGCCAGCCAGTCGGCGGGGGCGTTCCGGACACCTGCCGGATGTTGGCTACCGGCAGCTTCCCCAACCCTGGAGCGTATGACGCACGACGTATCACCGGCCGTGCCGTCTGCGGCGGGCCGCTCGTCGACAGGGCGGCTGATCGGCCTCGACCTGGCCCGGGGCCTGGCGATCCTGGGCATGTTCGCGGCCCATGTCGGTCCCGAGCCGTCGGTGGGCGGCCCGCTGGGCTGGGTGATGGAGGTGGCCCGTGGCCGGTCCTCTGCCCTGTTCGCTGTGCTTGCCGGGTTCACCCTGGTCCTGTTGACCGGCAGGCCGCAGCCGCGGACCGGGCGGGCGGGGCGGCAGGCCGCGGGCAGGGTACTGATCCGCGCCGCCATCCTGATCGTCCTGGGATACGTCCTGACCGCCCTGGACACCCCGGTCGACGTGATCCTTGCCCAATTCGGACTGCTCTTCGTCCTCGCCCTTCCGCTGTACCGGCTGCGCGCGGCCACCCTGGCCGTCATCGCCGCGTCGACCGCGCTCGTCATGCCCCAGGTCCTGTATCTGCTGCGGGCCGCGGTCGAAGGCGGAAGCTGGGCCGATGCCGTCATCGCCCACGATCCGCTGGCCTGGATCACCGGCTCGGACGGGATCATCGAGCTGCTCATCACCGGCCCGTACCCGGTACTGACCTGGCTGCCCTTCATCATCGCCGGAATGGCGTTGGCCAAGCTCGACCTCACCCGGCGCGGCGTACCTGCCAGGCTCGCCGTGCTCGGCGGCGCGCTGGCCGTGCTCGGCTACGGAGGCTCGTGGCTGGCCCTGCACCTGGTCCCGGGCGCTCAGGCCGGCGTGAACGCGGCCACGGACACCGGGGCGGCGGCCTCGGCCTGGTGGTCCGACGCCGTAGGCGAGGACCCCACCGCCGGCATTCCGGCCTGGCTGCTCGTGGCCGCACCACACAGCCAAACGACATGGTCCATCCTGGGCAACACCGGCGTCGCCCTCGCGGGCCTGGCCGCCTGCCTCATCGCAACGGACCGATCGGCGCGCCTGCAGTGGCTCGCCGCTCCGGTCATTGCGGTCGGCTCGATCTCCCTGACTGCTTATGTCGGCCACATCGTCGCCATCAAGGCACTCGGCACCGACGACCTGCCGGCCTTCGCTGCCCTGCCCGTCCTCCTCGGCTTCGCCGCGGTCGCCATGCTGCTGGCCCTGGCCTGGACCCGGGTCTTCCGGCGCGGACCGCTGGAGTACATGCTGCACGCCGCCACCACCACACCCGCCCGCCTCATCAATTGAGCGGGTGGCAGCCACACCATCCGGCGTCAAGCCGGGCCAGGAAGGAGGTCGACCCCATGTCGGTCCACCTGACATTTCTGAGTGCGACGGCAGGAGACCCCACCAGGGATGCAGTCTTCGGTGACGGTCCCCTGAGTGAACGCAGCCTGTTCGAGGCAAGCGCTGCCGTAGCAGCGCTGCCTCCGTACCCGCTGGCCGTCCGCGCGCCCTCCTCCCGCTGCGCGCAGATCGCTGATGCCCTCGGCCTGGAGACAACGCTCGAAGCCGGGCTGCGCGACTTCGACTACGGCGAGTGGCGCGGCCGCACGGTCGACGACGTCGCCACCTGCGACCCCCACGGGTTCACCGCCTGGCTTACGGATCCGGATTCCGCGCCCCACGGAGGCGAGTCCGTACGCCAGCTCTGCCGGCGAACCGCGAACTGGCTGAGCAGCCTGCCGCCCGACACGGGTCGCGCGTTGGCCATCACCGAACCGGCCGTTGTCCGGGCCCTGCTCGTCCTTGCTCTGTCCGCGCCGGCGACAGCCTTCTGGCATCTCGTTGTGCCGCCCCTGTCGGCGGTCGCCCTCACCCCGCGCGGTGGCCGCTGGAACGTCCGGCTCGACCGCGTCATTCTCTCTCAAAAAGCCGACAGCGGTCCGCGCTGTTCCTACGCCTTGTGACGAAGGGAATCCGGTTCGCGAAGCCCACCCCCGGCTCACACTCCGCTCAGACCCCGCCCACGGCGCCGGTCGCCGTGCTCAATCTCGGATTCCGGCGACCCTCGTGCATCCTGTCGGCTCGCTTCAGCCCGGGAGGTCGGCTGTGGACGTCTCGCTTGTCGGGCTTGTGGCCTGCGGCGGCGACGGTGTACGCCGGGAGGTCACCCACGCGGCGACCGGCTCGGTGTAACGGGCGGTCAGCGGGCCGATGACCACGAGGATCAGAACATAGGCGGTGGCCAGCGGTCCCATTCCGGGTTCGATGCCCGCGGTGACGGCGAGTCCGGCGATGACGATGGAGAACTCGCCGCGCGCCACCAGCGTGCCACCCGCGCGCCAGCGGCCCTTGACGCCGACCCCGGCTCGCTTCGCCGCCCAGTACCCGGTGGTGATCTTCGTGAGGGCGGTGACGACCGCCAGCGCCAGGGCCGGCAGCAGCACCGGTGGGATGCTCGCCGGGTCGGTGTGGAGGCCGAAGAAGACGAAGAAGACCGCGGCGAACAGGTCCCGTAGCGGGCTGAGCAGTGTGTGGGCGCCTTCGGCGACCTCCCCTGAGAGGGCGATACCCACGAGGAAGGCCCCCACCGCCGCGGAGACCTGGAGTTGCTGGGCGATACCCGCGACCAACAGGGTGAGTCCGAGGACCACGAGCAGCAGTTTTTCCGGGTCGTCGCTGGAGACGAAACGCGATATCACTCGGCCGTAGCGGACCGCGACGAAGAGCACCGCTCCCGCCACGGCGAGAGCGATCGCCAGCGTCACACTCCCCGCGGCGAGGCTCACTCCGGCCACCAGGGCGGTGACGATCGGCAGATAGACGGCCATCGCCAGGTCCTCGAGGACCAGGATGCTGAGGATCACGGGCGTCTCGCGGTTACCGAGCCGGCCGAGATCTCCGAGGACTTTGGCGATGACGCCGGAGGATGAGATCCAGGTGACCCCGGCCAGGACCACGGCGGCCACCGGGCCCCAGCCGAGCAGCAGCGCCGCGGCCGCTCCCGGCAGCGCATTGAGGGTGAAGTCGACCAGCCCGGCCGGGTACTGGGTCTTGAGGTTGGAAACGAGGTCGGTGGCGGTGTACTCCAGGCCCAGCATCAACAGCAGCAGGATGACGCCGATCTCGGCGCCGATCGCGACGAACTCCTCACTCGCCCCCAGGGGCAGCAGACCGCCCTCGCCGAAGGCGAGGCCCGCCAGCAGATACAGCGGTATCGGTGAGAAGTGGAGACGGCCCGCGAGCCTGCCGAGCAGGCCGAGGCCGAGGATGATCGCACCGAACTCGATGAGGAAGACAGCGGAGTGCACCCGGTCACTCCCGTCCGAGTATCGACGCCGCCGCATCCACACCTTCGCGGGTGCCGATGACGATCAGCGTGTCCCCACCGGCGAGGCGGAAGTCCGGCGCGGGAGACGGGATCGCGTTGGCCCTGCGCAGCACGGCGACAATGGAGACGCCTGTCTCGGTGCGCATCGCGGTTTCGCCCAGCACACGTCCGTTCCAGTACGAGTGCGCGGACAGCTCGATCCGTTCTGCAACCAGCCCCAGATCGGTGGTGTGCAGCACGTTCGGGCTGTGGTGGGCAGGCATCAGCGCGTCGATCAGTGACGCGGTCTCCGCGCCTGTCAGATGCAGGGACTGGGCGCATGCGTCCGGGTCGTCGGCCCGGTAGACGTTGACCGTCCGTGTCCCGTCGCGGTGCGCGACCACCGACAGATGGCGGTGCTCACGCGTGGTGAGGTCGTACTGCACACCGATGCCGGGCAGGGGTGTCGTTCTCATCCGCGGAGCGGGCACGGCCCGTCCCTCCTTCTCGTCGTACATGTCTCACGTTCCGTCGGCGGTGCTGCCGGGTGCGTTCACCTGCCACGGAGCCGTCATGTTGCCATCTGGAGCCAGGGCATGGGTATGGGTGTCACCACGGATGGACACCGGCCCCGGACTCCGGTCGGGATCGGCCGGGGACATAGGTTCCGCCGCAGGCAGGGCCGCGGGCCCACAGACGGTATCGGGCTGGCCAGCGCTCCCCACGATTCACTGTGCTCGCCGAAGCTGCTCCGTGCAGTTCAGCTTCTTCCTGATACCGCCCGTGAAGCTCTCCGCGAAGCGCTCGAGGGCAGGACTTGGGCAATGAGCAGTGCGACGTCGTCGTGATCGCCGGGGTGGCGCAGGGTGTGCAACAGCAGCTCGCTGGTGTCGTCCAGGGAACGGTGGGGGTCGTCCAGGAGGGCGAGCAGGGTGTCCAGGGATTCGTCGATGGGCTGGTCACGCCTTTCGACCAGCCCATCGGTGTACAGGACGAGCTGGTCGCCCGGGTGCAGGGCGAGCCTGGTGGTGCGGAAGTCGCCCTTGCCGACGCCCAGCGGTGTTCCGGTGGGCAGCTCGAGCAGTTCGTGCTTTCCGTCAAGGCGGAGGAGGGCAGGGGGCAGGTGGCCGGCGAGGGAGATGTGGCACTGCGCGCTGCGAGGGTCGTAGACGGCGTATACGCAGGTGGCGATGGTGTCCTGCTCCAGATCCTCGGTGATGCGGTCGAGTTGCTGGAGGACCTGGGCGGGTTCGAGGTCGAGGCCGGCCAGGGTGCGGGTGGCGGTGCGGAGCTGGCCCATGGTGGCGGCGGCGCTGACGCCGCTGCCCATGACGTCTCCGACGACGAGGGCGGTCTTGTCGCCACCGAGCGCAATGACGTCGAACCAGTCGCCGCCGATCTCGCTGGCCGCCCGGGCCGGCTGGTACCGGGAGGCGACAGCCAGCCCCGGCCTTTGTGGTGGCGAGCGGGGAAGCAGGCTGCGCTGGAGGGTGAGAACGGTGCGGCGTTGTTCCTCGACAGCACGGTGACGTTCGGTGACGTCCACGCTGGAGGTCACCACACCCAGCACCTTCCCGTTGGGCGCCTCGAGCCGATGGAAAGAGATCGACCAGGCATGCTCGTTGTCCGGGTCGGCCGTGGTACGGCCGACGGTGTACCGGTCCAGGACCGGGGTGCCCGTGGCCAAGACCTCGCGCATCGTCACTTCGAAGGACGCGTCCAGGAACGGCAGCACCTCATGGACGTGCCGGCCTACATGCTCGGCGGCAGGTACGCCGTTCATCCGCTCTTCGGCCGGGTTGACCGAGACGTACCGAAGGTCGGTGTCCAGCACACCCAGTCCGATCGGCGACTGGGACACCAGTCGGGCGGACAATGCCAGATCCCGTTCGACCTGCCGTAGCGTCGCCTGATCCGCGGCAAGACCCAGGGCGTAGTAGTCCCCCTCGTCGTCCAGCAACCGCATGTTGCGGAACTCCACCAACCGTGCGCTGCCGTCCTTGTGCCGGACGGGGAAGACCCCGGCCCAGCTGTCCCCGTCTTTCATGACCTGCGCGAACAGGTCCAGTACCGGCCCCTGGTCCTCCTCATGGAGCAGCAAGCGGCCCGCGAACTCGCCGAGAGCCTCCTCGGCGCTGTAGCCGAACAGCTCCTCCGCCTGCGGGCTCCAGAGATCGATCCTGCCCTCGGAGTCGAGGAGAACGGCCGCCACGCTCAGCACATCGAGGAGGCCACCGGACGCGGTCGGAGCGGCACTCGCCGTGTCGAGACCGGGCCGGAGGGACTCGGTTGCACACATCCCAGTCCCTCCTCACTGCACGCCCGCCACCCAGTGGTGTCAGGACGCTGACCCGGGCCCGCGGCTCGGCCGGCGTGGCTCTACCTCCCCCATCGTCTCTCTCCAGGGGCCGCTCCCGCAGCTACGGCAGTCGCGAGCCCGGTCCCCAGGCGACTCGGCCGGCAACAGGCGCGCTGAGCCGGAGCAGTCACGATCTTCGGACGGCCGCAGCACGCGCGGCGGCCGGAGTCCGCCGGGGGCTGCGGTCGCAATGCGTCATGTTCGCGCCTCAAGGGCGGTTAGGCGATGTGATCCACCCCAGCGATCGCTCGACGGCCCGCTGCCAGTTGTCGTATTCCGATTCGCGTCGCGCGGGGTCCATATCGGGCAGCCATTGGGCGGCCCGGTGCCAGTTGCGGCGCAGGACTTCCAGGTCCGACCAGTAGCCGACAGCCAGCCCGGCGGCGTACGCGGCGCCCAGCGAGACGGTCTCGGCAACCATGGGCCGCACCACGGGCACGTCGAGGACGTCGGCCAGGATCTGCATGAGCAGGTTGTCGGATGTCATGCCGCCGTCGACCTTGAGCTCACTCAGGGTCAGTGAGGAGTCGGCGTTCATGGCGTCGACGACTTCACGGGTCTGCCAGCCGGTGGCTTCCAGCACGGCTCGGGCCAGGTGCCCCTTGGTGATGTACGAGGTGAGGCCGACGATGACACCGCGTGCGTCGCTGCGCCAATGGGGCGCGAAGAGACCGGAGAACGCCGGGACGATGTAGCAGCCGCCGTTGTCCTCGACGGTGCGCGCGAGGGTCTCGATCTCCGGGGCGCTGCTGATCAGCCCCAGACGGTCGCGGAACCACTGGACCAGCGACCCGGTGACGGCGATCGGGCCTTCCAGCGCGTAGACCGCGGGCTGATCGGCGACCTTGTACGCGACGGTGGTGAGAAGTCCGTTCCGGGACCGCACGACGTCGGTGCCGGTGTTGAGCAGCAGGAAGCTGCCGGTCCCGTACGTGCACTTCGCCTCGCCCGGGGCGAAGCAGGTCTGCCCGAACAGTGCCGCCTGCTGATCGCCGAGGGCGGCCGTGATGGGGACGCCCAAGAGGACCGAGCGATCCTCACCGTAGATCTCCGCCGAGGGCCGTATCTCGGGGAGCATTGCGCGGGGAACCCCGAAGAACTCCAGCAGCTCCTCGTCCCAGGTGAGCGTGCGGATGTTCATGAGCATGGTGCGACTGGCGTTGGTGGCGTCGGTGATGTGCTGACCGCCGGCCGTGCCGCCCGTGAGGTTCCAGATCAGCCAGGTCTCCATCGTGCCGAACAGCACCTCGCCGTCCTGGGCTCGCTGTTCCAGCCCTGCGACGTGGTCGAACAGCCAGCGGATCCGTGGCGCGGAAAAATAGGTCGAAGGCGGCAGGCAGCAGCGTTCCAGGAAGAATTCGTCGCCAGGGTGATTTCTCAGGTCGTCGACGAGCGAAGCGGTGCGGATGTCCTGCCAGACGATGGCTCTCCCCAGCGGGGTGCCTGTCCGCCGGTCCCAGAGCACCGTTGTCTCGCGCTGGTTGGCGATGCCCAGGGCGGAGACCTGTCCGATGCCGATGCCGACGCCGGACAGGGCCTCGGGCACGACACGCCGCAGATTGCTCCAGATTTCGAGGGCATCGTGCTCGACCCAGCCGGGCCTCGGGAAATGCTGCTGGTGCTCGCGCTGGGCCACTGACACCAACCGCCCGCGGTGGTCGAACAGGATGCAACGGGTGGAGGTGGTGCCCTGGTCAATGGACATCACATACCGTTCAACCATGATCCGGACTGCCTTCCGATGCGTCGAGGATGCGGTGGTGGGCTAACCAGCGGGCCGCCCCCAGGTCTTTGGAGATCGCCCGTGCGGCCTCACGGAGCAGGGTGATCAGGGCCGGCTGAGGGTGGCCCTTGGCATCGCAGATCCGCTCGACGGGGCCGGACACGCCGATGGCGCCCACGACGAGGCCGCCGTGCCCCCGGATGGGGGCCGCGACGCCGGCGTCACCCATGCTCATTTCCTGGACCTCGGCGGCCCATCCCTGCTCCCGGATCTCGGCGAGCGCACGGTTGAGTTCCTCCGGGACGACCGGGGTGTGCCGGGTGTACGCCTCCAGCCCGGCCTCGAGCGCCGACTCCACCGTCGCTGTCCCGTAGGCCAGCAGGACCTTGCCGAGCGAGGAGGCGTGCAGCGGCAGCAGCGCGCCCACGTCCAGGGTCTGGAGCGTGTCGTCCGGCCGGAAGACGTGGTGGACGATGAGCACCCTGTCCTCCAGGGGGGTGCCGAGGCGGACCGCCTCCCCGCTGCGGGCGGCCAGGGCGTCGGCCCAGTTGATGGAGCGCGACCGCAGCTCGTTGACGTCGAGGTAACTGGTGCCGAGGTGGAGCAGCGCTGCCCCGAGCTGGTACTTTCCCGTCGCCGCGTCCTGCTCCACAAAATCCACGTGCTGCAGGGTGCGCAGAATGCCGTGGGCGGTGCCCTTCGCAAGCCCGAGCGAGGCGGCCACCTCACCCAGTCCGAGCCGACGAGGGCCGCCAGCGAGCAGACGCAGGATTGCCGCCGCCCGTTCGATCGACTGGACCGGACCGGCCATAAGACGATTCTAGGTCCGCCTTCCGGTACACGGTGGCGCATCATGCAGGGATTTATCCGGATCAGGGTCCTGCGTTCGGTAATGCCGACCGATGTTTATTGACCTGCCTCGCATCGCTCCCTAGCGTTCGATGCGTCGGCGTCCCGCCGGCAGCGCTCGCCGAGGAGGGCACATGGCGGCTCAGCTCAACACAGTGGCCCGCGAGGCAGTCGATCATGTCTGCCCCGTTCCGCACTCCCCGGCGGCCGTCCCGGCCGTACGCGGACGTGTCCGCATGGTGCTCGCCGAGTGGGGCTTTCCCCCGGACGTCACCATGGATGCGCTCGTGGTCGTCTCGGAGCTGCTGACCAATGCGCTCGTCCACGCCCTGCCACCGGCGACGCTGCGGTTGTCGTGGGTCCGCGTCGACGAACGCAGAGCCCTGCGCATCGAAGTCACCGACGCGGGAGGCGCGCTCCCCTCCAGGCAGTCGGCTGCCCCGGACGAGCACGGCCGGGGAATCGCCATAGTCACTGCCCTGTCGGCTCGCTACGGCCTACGTGTCCACACCGGCGGGATCACCCGCTGGGCGGATCTCCTCGCAACGTAGCAAGACAGCCCGGTACGGCCGGGGTTGTGCCGAGACTGCCGCGGCACGCCGGGTTGCCACTGTCCCGGGCGCTCACGTGTCCGGGGCGCTCACGGCGGTGGTGGAATCGCCCTGTGTGCCGGAGGCGAGGCGAAGGTGAGCCCGATGTCGGTGCGGAACAGCAAACCCACCCGGATGCTGCCGTCCGGCTGCACGCCGTCCTGCTCGCTCACCGGATCGATCTGCTGGTAGGTGCAGGCCGTCGCACGTGGTCTGCGGGTCCCTCGGGTCCCCCGGGTCCAGGTTCCCGACATCACTGCTTCATGTTTTCTCATACATTGGGGCTTATGTCGGTTCAGCTCCAGACGGTGCACAGCATCAGGAGACGTGGCAGGAAGAAGTCTCGGACGAAGAACTGTCCGGGTCGTGCTGTCGTCGCCGTGACCACCGTGTGCGCGCTCGCCGGTCTCGCCGCCTGCGAGGCAGGCGAGGACGCGGGCGGGAGAACCCCCGGTGGGGGCGGCTTCACGGTCGGATTGCTGCTCCCGGACACGCACACCGCTCGCTGGGCGACCGCGGACAAGCCCTTGATCGTGAAGAAGGTCAAGGCGCTGTGCCCCGACTGCAGGGTGACCCACGCCTACGCCTCGGCGGACGTGGCCACTCAGCAGCAGCAGATCGAGTCCATGATCGCGGACGGTGCCAAGGTCCTGATCCTTGATCCGGTCGACGACAAGGCGCTCCGCTCCTCGGTCGCCAGAGCCCGCGACGCGCATGTCCCGGTGGTCTCCTACGACCGCCTCGCCGAGGGCCCCGTCTCGGCCTACTCCAGCTACGACTCGGAGGAGATCGGCAGGATCCAGGCCGAGGAGCTCCTCAAAGCGATGGGTCCCAAGGCGCGCGGCGGCCAGATCGTGATGATGAACGGTGACCCCACCGACCCGAACACGAGACACCTGATGCGGGGCGCGCTCTCCGTACTCGAGGGCAAGGTGAAGATCGGCAGGTCGTACTACACCGCCGAGTGGATTCCGGAGAACGCGTTCAGGAACATGTCGGCCGCCATCGCCGAGCTGGGCGCCGACAGGATCGACGGCGTCCTGTCGGCCAACGACGGGCTCGCGGGTGGCGTGGTCACCGCGCTCAAGGCCGCCGGTATCAGGCCGCTGCCGCCGGTGACCGGTCAGGACGCCGACCTCTCGGCCGTGCGGCGGATCGTCAAGGGCGAGCAGTACGTCACCATCTACAAGTCCTTCGAAGCAGAGGCCAACGCCGCCGCCGAGATGGCCGTCGCCCTGGGCCGTGGCGAGAAACTCGACAGCATCGCAAAGGACCGTGTCAGCAATGACACGAACAAGGAGATTCCGGCCGTCCTGGGCCCCCTCGTCCCCGTAACCGCCGGCACGATCAAGGACACGGTCGTCAAGAGCGGCCTCTACACGGTCAGCCAGATCTGCACCCCGACGGTCGAAGCCGCCTGCCGGAAAGCCGGACTCATCGAATAGGCCGCCCGACGCCGCACCTCGCGCACGTCGTGCGGCATCACCGGCCGGAGGGACGGGACGGGCAAAGGAGGTAGTCACGTGCCGAGCACACCCCTGCTGGCGCTGCGCAGAGTCTGCAAACGCTTCGGCGCTGTCTGGGCACTCACGGACGTCGAGTTGGAGATCCACGCCGGAGAGGTCGTGGCCCTGGTCGGCGACAACGGCGCCGGCAAGTCCACCCTCGTCAAGGTGATCACCGGCGCCGCCCCCGCCGACCAGGGCGTCATCGAGTGGAACGGCCGTCCCGTCCGGATCACTCGCCCCCGCGATGCCCAGGGCCTGGGCATCGCGGGCGTCTACCAGGACCTCGCGTTGTGCGAAACCCTCGATGTCGTCGGCAACCTCTTCCTCGGCCACGAGCTCGGCAGGACCGGAATCCTCGATGAGGTGTCCATGGAGCGCCGGGCAGGGGAACTGGAACTGCTGGACACCCTTTCCATCCGTATCCCCAGCGTCCGTGTCCCCGTCGCCTCCCTCTCCGCGGGCCAACGTCAGACGGTCGCGATCGCGCGCGCTCTTCTCAGCGAACCCAGGATGCTCATCCTCGACGAACCGACCGCTGCGCTGGGCGTCAGGCAGACCATCCATTTCCTCGACCTGATCGACCGGTTGCGGGAACGCGGGGTCGGCGTTCTCCTCGTCAGCCACAACCTGGGTGACGTCAAGGCCGTCGCGGACCGGGTGGCGGTACTGCATCTCGGTCGCAACAATGGTTTCTTCAGCGTGCCGACCACGTCCCAGGAGCAGATCGTCTCCTCCATCACCGGCGCCACCGACAACGCCGTAACACATCGCGAGACCCGGTCGTCGGAGGGAGCGATGTGAACAGGACACGAGCATCCGAGAATCTCGGTCCCACCGGGGCGGGTGGCGATTCCGCCGGCGCCGTGCCCACAGCCGTCGACCAGCGCCGGGCAGCGGGCGGCGAGGGCGGTTTCAGCAGCTACGTCGGTGACTTCATCCGCAAGCTGCGCAGCGGCGAACTCGGATCGCTGCCCGGCATCATCGGCATCGTCGTGCTCTGGACCGTTTTCCAGAGCCTTCACCAGCAGTTCCTGTCGCCCCGCAACCTGTCCAATCTCAGCGTGGACATCGTCGGCACGGGCATGATCGCCCTCGGTATCGCCTTCGTGCTGCTGCTCGGTGAGGTGGACCTGTCGGTCGCCTCCGTCAGCGGGCTCACGGCGGCGGTGTTCGCCGTGCTGAACGTGAGCAACGGCCTGCCGGAGTGGCCGGCGATCGTCGCCGCCGTGCTCGTCGGGGCGGCGATCGGCGCTGTTCAGGGGTTCTTCTCGGCCAGGATCGGCGTACCGGCGTTCGTCGTCACCCTGGCGGGGCTGCTGGCCTGGAACGGCCTCATGCTCTATGTCCTGGGCGCGAGCGGCACCATCAACCTCCACGAGCAGGGCCTGGTCCACGCGCTGACCAGTTACTACTTCCACGACGCGGCGGTCGCCTACGGGCTGGCGGCGCTCAGCGTGGCCGCGTACTTCCTCGCGTCCTACCGGGACGCACGCCGCCGCAGGGCCGCCGGCGTGCGGTCCCGGCCGCTCAGTGTCATCGCCGTACGCACCGGCGCGGTGGCACTGGTCGCGTTCGCCGCCGCCTACATCCTGAACCGCTTCCAGGGCCTGCCGCTCGCTCTTCTGATCTTCCTGTCCTTCGTTGTCGGCCTCGACTTCGTCCTTCGCCGCACGTTCTACGGGCGCAAGATCTTCTCCATCGGCGGGGGTGCCGAGGCGGCCCGCCGCGCCGGCATCAACGTGGTGTGGTTGCGGATCTCGGCGTTCATGGTGTCCGGGACGCTGGCCGCTGTCGGCGGGCTCTTCCTGGCCTCACGCGTCGCCGCAGTGGGCCAGACCTCGGGCTCCAGCATCCTGCTGATCAACGCCGTTGCCGCAGCCGTCATCGGCGGCGTCAGCCTGTTCGGCGGCCGCGGTACAACGTGGTCTGTCCTGCTCGGCATACTCGTCATCCAGTCCATCGCGTCGGGAATGGTTCTCCTGGGTATCCCGACGCCGATGCAATCCGTGATCACCGGTGGAGTGCTTCTTGCCGCCGTAGCCCTCGACTCGCTGTCGCACTTCTCGCAGAAGGCGCACGGCAGGGCTTGACCACGCAAGCGCCGCGCTGCACCTCGGCCGCCCACGGCACCTAGCGCCGTCGTGTCCTGCCTCATCGACACGCCCTGGTGGGCCGGAGCCGGTCCGGGAGAGCTCGCGTGAGTGGCCACACGGTCACGGGCCGAGCCGGGCACGGCCCGAGGAGTCGAGTCGTGCCGACGCGTGATCCGCGAACAGGGGAGGATTCGCGAGGGCGTGGTGGCGCGCAGGAGGACCCACCAGCGGTCAGCGGCCGCACCTCGTGGAAGGCGCCGGTCGCCTTCAGCGCGGCGGGTCCCCCGAGTCGGTGGGCGAGTTGTTCAGGGATGAGGGTGAGCCAGGCCCAGCCGCGGAGATGGGTGCGGATCTCGCCTATGGGTCGAAGCACCCCGCGGGACTGTCCCCGCAGACGCCGGCTGTCCCACGTGCGGGCCGCAGCGGATCGCTCCCCGCCGAGCACCACTGCGGTCCCGCCGCCCCTTCGCCCCGTTCACCTCTCATATCGTCTAAATTGGGGCGAGTGGGGTTTGCGGCGGTCCGTGGTCGCGCCCGACTTGCGGGACCGCGTCCAACACGGCTGCTCGTGCACAGAGACAGCGTGGCCCGGTCCGGCCGGGCCACGGGGACGGATACCCATGACCGACGGACAGAAGGGTCCCGAGGACCACGGTCCGGACCCCCTCGGAGACTTCCTCTCGCACTTTCTCGGCAGCGGCCAGGGCGGGGAGCCGCCCGACCCGCGGCGCATCGACTTCAGCCGTCTGATGAGCGGCCCCGCGCGGCAGCTCGTCACCGTCGCAGCGTCCTATGCCGCCCAGCACGGAAGCACCGACCTCGACACGGAGCACCTCCTGCGGGCCGCGCTCTCCACCGAGCCGACCCGTGGCATGGTCGCGCGGGCGGGCGCCGATCCCGACGCGCTCGCCGCCGAGATCGACCGGCAGGCCGGGGAAGGGCCGCCACGCAGCTTCATCGCCGTCACGCCGGCGGTCAAACGCGCTCTGCTCGACGCCCATGAGTTCGCGCGCTCCACCGGCGCCTCCTATATCGGCCCGGAACACGTGCTGGTGGCACTCGCCGCCAACCGCGACTCCGCAGCGGGGCAGATCCTCAACGCCGCGCACTTCTCCCCACCCGCCGGTTCCAGGGAAGGCCTCGCACCCGTGCCCGGCAGCGCCGGCCAGCATCCCGGCCCCGGCCCCCGCGAGCGGAACACCCCCAACCTGGACAAGTTCGGCCGTGACCTCACCGACCTGGCCCGGGAGGGCCGTATCGACCCGGTCATCGGCCGTGACGAGGAGATCGAGCAGACCATCGAGGTGCTCGCCCGCCGAGGCAAGAACAATCCCGTCATGATCGGCGAAGCCGGAGTGGGCAAGACCGCCATCGTCGAGGGCCTGGCCCAGCGCATCGCGGACGGCGACGTGCCGGACCTCCTGCTCGGTCGGCGTGTCATCCAGCTCGACCTCTCGGGAGTCGTTGCCGGTACCCGCTTCCGTGGGGACTTCGAGGAACGGCTCACCGGCCTCATCGAGGAGATCCGCGCCCACTCGGACGAGCTGATCGTCTTCATCGACGAACTGCATACCGTCGTCGGGGCGGGCGGCGGCTCCGAGGGCGGCCCGATGGACGCGAGCAATATGCTCAAGCCCGCCCTCGCCCGCGGTGAACTCCATGTCGTGGGGGCCAGCACGCTCGAGGAGTACCGCCGGTACATCGAGAAGGACGCCGCATTCGCCCGCCGCTTCCAGCCGGTTCTGGTCTCCGAGCCCGGCCCCGCGGACGCCGTCGAGATCCTGCGGGGCCTCCGCGACCGCTACGAAGCCCATCACCAGGTCCGCTACACCGACGAGGCCCTGCTGGCCGCCGTCGAGCTGTCCGACCGCTACCTCACCGACCGCTACCTGCCCGACAAGGCGATCGACCTCATGGACCAGGCCGGCGCACGGGTGCGGCTGCGCTCCTCCACCCGCGGCACCGACATCCGTGCGCTGGAACGCGAAGTGGAGCAACTCACGCGGGACAAGGACCAGGCCGTCGCCGCCGAACAGTACGAGCGGGCGACCGAGCTGCGCGACCGCCTCGCCGACCTCGGCCAGCGGATCGGCAAGGAGAGCCACCCGCAGCAGCCGCGCAGCCATGTCGCCGAGGTCACCGTCGAAGACATCGCCGGCATCGTGTCTCGCCAGACCGGGATTCCCGTCAGCAGCCTCACCCAGGAGGAGCGGGACCGTCTGCTGAGCCTCGAGGAACATCTGCACAAGCGCGTCATCGGCCAGGACGAGGCGGTGACCGCCGTCGCCGACGCCGTCCTGCGCTCGCGTGCCGGTCTTGCCGACCCCGGCCGCCCGATCGGGAGCTTCCTCTTCCTCGGCCCCACCGGCGTCGGCAAGACCGAACTCGCCCGCGCGCTCGCGGAGGCGCTCTTCGGGAGCGAGGACCGGATGGTTCGCCTCGACATGAGCGAGTACCAGGAACGGCACACCGTCAGCCGCCTGGTCGGCGCTCCCCCCGGCTACGTCGGCCACGAGGAGGCCGGACAGTTCACCGAAGCGGTGCGCAGGAACCCCTACTCGCTGCTGCTCCTGGACGAGATCGAGAAGGCGCACCCCGACGTCTTCAACATCCTGCTGCAGGTACTCGACGACGGGCGGCTCACCGACTCCCAGGGCCGCACGATCGATTTCAAGAACACCGTCATCGTCATGACCAGCAACCTCGGTTCTCAGGCAATCACCGGACGCGGCGGTGCGATGGGCTTCGGCGCCGGCGACGCGGACGCCGACGAGCAGGCCCGCCGTGAGCGGGTGCTGCGCCCGCTGCGCGAACACTTCCGGCCCGAGTTCCTCAACCGCATCGACGAGATCGTGATATTCCGCCAGCTCGCCGACCAGCAGCTACGGCAGATCACCAGCATGCTGCTGGACGACTCCAGGCGTCGGCTCCGCGCTCAGGACGTCACCGTCGAGGTCACGCCGGCCGCTGTCGAATGGCTCGCCCAACGCGGCTACCAGCCCGAATACGGCGCCCGGCCGTTGCGCCGCACGATCCAGCGCGAGGTCGACAACCGGCTCTCCCGCATGCTGCTCGACGGCAACCTGCAGCCCCACAGCCGCCTCCGGATCGATGTCGCCGACGGCGAGCTGACCTTCCGCAAGGAGGAAGAAACCACGGCACCCGTGAGCTGAATGGGCCGGCCGCCACTGAGGTCGCGCAGGCGTTGTTCGGTTTCCGCTCCGAGGCGCGCCGCCTCGCGCTTGACTTGGAGCAGCACGGTGGCCGGACCTTCGACGGCGTTGCGGTCCGGGTCGCTCTGCGCATCCTCGCCATGGCTGCGGTCACTGGCACAACCACACCACTGGCGCCCACGTCATGCGTCGCTGATCGCTTACGACCATTGACGAATGGTCTGGATTCTTGCGGTCGCGGTCGCCACAGCCACTGGCCTGCCGTCGGGCCCGATGAGTTCACCGGCGAGAAAGCACACGTCCTTGCCGCGCTGCACGACCCGTCCGCGCCCCAGAAGCCTTCCGGGGCGGGCGGGACGGAGGAACTGAACATGGAGATCGAGAGTCGGCGCGAACTGGTTCTCCGGCAACGTCGCGACCAGCGCGGGACCCAGGGTGTCATCGAGCATCGCGGCCAAGAACCCGCCCTGGATCACGCCGACGGGGTTCGCGAACTGATCTCCCGCCTGGAACGCCACCTCGATTGTCCCCAGCTCCAGATCCACCTCCACCAGTTCCCAGCCGAGCAGCACGGCTGCAGGAGGCGGTGGGACCCGTCCCGCCTGCACATCCCAGAACAACCCACGCCTCTGCGTATCCATCTCCATGAGCCACATTGAACAGGCCGCCACTGACAACCTCGGGGGGTCCCTCGGGCCTGCATTGCCCCACAAGATCGGAAGGCGGCCCACCGCTCACCACATCGGAGCTACTCGCAAGTGGGGCGACCCACGGGCGAAGCTGCCGGCCGGGGAGGCACGGGAACCAGGCCAAACCCACCGTGCCGGCTGGCTCGGCCTGCACGCGGCGGCCGACGAGCACGTGGCGGCGCGGGCCGCGCTGCTGGACGGCACCTACCGCGAGGTGGTCGGACGTCTGCCGGACGACGCGCGATCTTCCTGGACGACGACGGCCGACTGCACTTCGCCGCCCTGGAGCCGGAGTCCCGAACCGGCGTCGCTGCTGGACCTACGGGCGATGGTGAACGCCATGCTGCCGCGCTTGGACGCTCCTCGGTCACCGGCAGCGAGGCCAGGCCGAGGGACCTGCACGTCACGATCGCCGCGCTGCTGGTCGCCCAGGGCTGCAACGTGGGATACACCCCGGTCATCGGCGGCGTCGACGCGCGCGAAGTCTCATCCGCGCTCGCGGAGGTGCGCCTCCAGCTCGGCGGCCCCGGTCAGCATCGCCCGCCCGCGGGCGGACAGCCGGCCGTGCCAGTCGCACAGTGCGGCCTCCAGCGGCTCCAGCCCGCCGGCCGCCCGCACCTGGGCGATCAGCGGGGCGATCTGCTCCAGCAGGTGGCCGCCCCGCCTGAGCTGGTGGGCCAGCCGGGCGTCCCGTACGTCGGCCTCGTCGTAGATGCGGTACCCGGTCAGCGGGTCGCGGCGCGGGCGCACCAGCCCGGCACACTCCCATTTGCGCAGCGTCGCGGGCCGGATTCCGAGCTCACCTGCCAGCGGCCCGATGAACGTGCCGCCGGGCCCGGACACCGCCGCGTCGGGTTCGGACGCCGTGTTGGGCGCCAGGTCGCGGAGGGCGCTCTCCACGGCCTGGAGTGTCCGCCGGTCGTCGAGTAGCTGGGCGTGGCTCTCGTCGATGAGGCGGAACGCCTCATCGACCGCGCCCTGGTTCACGGCCCGCATGATCGACGTCGCCGTCTGGTGGCTGTGGCCGGGCACCAGGGCGAGGAACGCGCCCAGGGCCCGCGCGTGCAGCGGGGTGTAGGTGCGGTAACCGTGGGGTGTGCGACCGGCGGCCGGAAGGATGCCGGCCTCCTCGTAGTTCCTGATGGCCTGCGTGGACAGACCGTGCCCGCGCGCCAGGTCGATCGGCCTGAGCCGCCCGCTGTTTTGAAGGTTTCGTCCCACGGGCCTGACAATATCGCGCTCAAGTTTCAATCGAAGGTTCAACGATACCGTTGAAGGCATGGCTACTGACATCACCGACACCGTCCATACGCTCGAGGCCGCCGCCGTCATGAAGCTGCTTCCGGCCCGGCCGCGGCTGCTCGCCCTGGGCGAGCCCACCCACGGCGAGGACACCCTGCTCGACCTGCGCAACGAGCTCTTCCGGCAGCTCGTCGAGCAGGAGGGCTACCGGACGATCGCGATCGAGAGCGACTGCATGATGGGCCTGGTCGTGGACGACTACGTCACCTCGGGCACGGGCACCGTCGACGAGGTCATGGAGCGCGGATTCAGCCACGGCTGGGGCACCTCCGCGGCCAACCGCGAACTCGTGCGGTGGATACGGGCGTACAACGACGGCCGGCCCGCGTCCGAGCGGCTCCGCTTCGCCGGTTTCGACGGCCCGCTGGAGATCACCGGCGCCGCGAGCCCCCGGCAGGCCCTCACGGCACTCCACGGCTACCTCGCGGCCCGGGTGGACGCGGACCTGCTCCCCTGCACCGGGGAAACGCTCGACCGCCTGCTCGGCGCCGACGACCGGTGGACCAATGCCGCCGCGATGATGGACCCGGCCCGGTCCGTGGGGCAGTCGGCCGAGGCCAGTCGGCTGCGGCTGCTCGCCGATGATCTGGTGGCGTTGCTCGACGCGCAGACGCCGCACCCGATCACGGCGACCTCGCGGGACGACTGGGACCGGGCGCGCCTGTACGGGCGCACCGCCACCGGCCTGCTGCGCTACCACTTCTGGATGGCCGACACGTCACCGGCCCGCATGACGCGGCTGGTGAGCTTGCGGGACCAGATGATGGCCCACAACCTCCTCGCCGTCGCCGAACGGGGCCCGGCACTCATCCACGCCCACAACTCCCATCTCCAGCGGGAGAAGAGCACGATGCGGATGGGCGGGATGCCGCTGGAGTGGTGGAGCGCCGGAGCGCTGGTGAGCGCCCAGCTCGGCGAGGGTTACGCCTTCGTGGCCACGGCACTCGGCACGATCCGGCACCAGGGAGTGGACACGCCGCCGCCGGACACCGTCGAAGGACTCCTGTACGCGCTCCCGGAGGACCGCTGCGTCATCGACGCCCCGCGGCTGGCCGCCGCCCTCGGCGACACGCGGCCCGCGCCCCGCATATCCCCCTGGTTCGGCTACTCCCCGCTTGACCCGGCCCACCTGGCGGACAGCGACGGCATCGTGTTCGTCAAGAACGTCCCGCAGAGCTAGTGCCAACCATCAGCAGTCGGGATCTCCTCTGCCCGGGCGTTGGTCTGGTACACCATCCGCCACAGCGTCTTCTCCCGCAGGTGGACTTCCCGGCGGCCGGGGGTCAGCGGTAGGTGTAGTACCGCGTATGGTCGAGCATGTCCTCCGGCGTGACGTCGTTCCACGGCTTCATGGTGTCGCGCAGGCCGATGACATTCCGCGGAGCGGTGGTCGGCACGTATCCGGAGGACGGATGCCGACCCTGCCAGTCGGCCCACAGCTTGTCGATGAAGCAGTGATGGAGCCAGAAGACCGGATCGTTCGGCGAGGCTCCTGTGGTCATCTGGCCCCCGACCCATACGTGGACCCGGTTGTGGAGGTTCGGGCCTCGCCAGCCCTCGACGTTGTTGCGGAAGCCGCTGGAGCCGCTGTTCCAGGGGGACGAGTCATACGTTGGCATGGCCACTACGGAGTCCACTTCGGCCCGGGTGGGCAGTTCTCGGACTCCGACACCCAGTGACCGCCGCAGAAAGGTCCTTCCGTCGACCCGTATGTTCATGGGCCAGTTGCCGCTTCCGAAAGCGAAGGGGCCGGAGGTGACCCGGCCGTCCCCGCTGCGGCCGTCGCCACCGAGGAAGTTGTCCGCCCACAGGGAACTGCGGGGCGTACGGTCGACCGTCCAGTCCCAGTAGGGAAGGGTGACGGAGGGGTTGACGCTCTGCAGCGCCTGTTCGAACTGCAACAGGAAACGGCGGTGCCAAGGGAGGAAGGACGGCGAGCGGTGTCCCGTCCTCTCGCCGTTGTCGGTGTCACTCATGATGAAGGCGTTGTGGGTCGTGATGAACTCGTCGTAGCGGCCCTGGCGCTTGAGTTCGAGGATCGCATCGACGAAATCACGCTTCTCGGTGGCGGTCAGTTCTGCTTGGTTCTTGCGGTCTGCCATGGCGACGATCCTTTGCGGTGGGGGTCTCGAGGCGATGTCAGACGGTGACCGGTACGAGAGATGCGCCACGCAGCTCCCGTACGGCGGCACGGGCGGCGTCACGCGGCGTGTGGTGCGTCTCGTAGTGGTTGATGACGCTGATCCAGGTGCCGTCCGAGTTCTGCATCACGTGCAGATCGTCGTCGTCCACGCGGACGACGAACTCCACGGCGCTGTGGCCCTCGTCCGCGGGGCGGATCGTGTGGCCGCCGTGAGCGCTGTGGCCGTCATGACCGTCGTGGTCCTCGGCCACGGGCCACCCCTCGATGTGGCGGTCGAGGTACACCTCGTCGAAAGGCTCCGGCACCTGTGCCGCTCGCGTGGCGACAATGCGCGTCGTACCGGTTCCGGCCGTCCGGGAGCCCCGGGGCTGCGACGCGGTCGCCGCGGCGACGGCAGTCGGGCCGGCGAGCGCGGCGCCGGCCAGAGCCAGTGTGGTCGCTCGCACCATGTCGCGGCGGGTGAGACGTTGCACGGTCTGCTCCTCTCGTCGGTCCACCGCGGGGCTCGGAAGACTCGCGGCGGGGTCGTTTCTCCGTGAGGCGGGACGCGACCGTCCCGTGCCGCCGCATGGTGGCAGTGGTGAACGCGTCGAGACAGGGGCCCTGCGGTCACGTGGTCATGAACGAGACAATGCCCCGTGGAAAGTGCACTGTTCAACGGCGGAGATCTTCTCCCGTCGCCCCCCGACGGTCCCGGGGGAGCCGGAAACTTGGGCCACCATGACGCTTGCATCCGTAAATCCTTCAGCTGTCGCTGCCCGACGTCCGCCGTTCGCACGCCGGCAACTCGACGAGAATGTACGGGCAGTGCCCGCTCCGCGGGGTAGGCGCCGTAGTTTCGGCCGTCATCGCCGACCTGACATCGACGGGCGCCAGGCATGGGCTTGGGACGTGATGGCTGCTCGTCGGCTCAGCAGTAGAGATCGCTGCCGCCCTTCATCGCGTACGCGATGACTACGGCCCGGGAAGCCGCACCGGGCTTCGGAAGCAGACCGGCGTGCTCTTCCCGCCGCGCCGACCACAACGCAGAACCCGAGTCCGGGCTCGCGGTCGGCCGAGCGTCAATGTCCCTCAACAGCGCATTGCGGGACGGAACTCACCGAAGAAGCCACGCTGAACCGGCATGGACTCCGACTCTGGTGCCACGCATCAGGTCAGCGGCACGAGCTGGACCAAGCAGAAGGTGGTCTCAGGCAGCAGTAATCACTACCGAGGCTTCGGCTGTCGCGTGCGGCGGACCGTGACGTGGGCCGGGCGACGAAGCCCCTCAGCCTGAGGACGAGCACGATGACGGCCCCCGGCGCAGGCTGTGGAGCCGCAAGTCCGCAGGATGCCACACGTGGGTCGACCTCCTACCCGGGGCAAATGCCGGATGCTTTCGTGCTTCTGGCAGGCTGGGTGCGTGACATCAGGGACCGCCGAGGAGTTCACTGCCCACCGCCCCAGGATGTTCGGCCTGGCCTACCGGTTGCTCGGTTCCGGCGAGGAGGCGGAGGACGCGGTGCAGGACGCGTATCTGCGCTGGAGCGGCGCCGACCGTGCGGCGATAGAGCACCCGGGGGCATGGCTCGCCAGGGTCGTCACCAATCTCTGCCTCAACCGGCTCACCTCGGCCCGGGTACAGCGCGAGGAGTACGTGGGGCCGTGGCTGCCGGAACCGGTGTTCACGCAGGACGGTTCGCTCGGCCCCATGGAGTCCGCCGAGCAGCGCGACGCCGTGTCGACGGCGCTGCTGGTGCTGCTGGAGCGGCTCACGCCGACGGAGCGTGCGGTCTACGTTCTGCGCGAGGCGTTCGACTACGGCCATCGTGACATCGCCGGGGTGCTCAACCTGAGCCAGGCCAACTGCCGCCAGTTGTACCGCAGGGCGGTCCAGCGGGTGGCGACGCCCGAGGCCCGCTTCACACCGGCAGCCGAGCGGCAGCACGAACTCGTCGAGTCCTTCGTCATGGCAGCACGCGAGGGCGATCTGGCAGGACTGGAGAAGTTGCTCGCCGAGGACGTCACCTGGTGGAGCGACGGCGGCGGCAAGGTCACCGCGGCCCGGCGTCCCCTCGTCGGCCGGGACACGGTTGTGCGCTTCCTGGTGGGCGGCGTGCAGCGGTTCGCGGGCGGCTGGGACCTCACGGTCGCCGAGGTCAACGGTGCTCCGGCGCTGGTGGCGTACTCGGCGGAGCAGCTCATCGGTGTTGCCTCCTTCGAACTGCGCGACGGTGTCATCGCCCAGGTGCGGGTCGTCGTGAACCCGGACAAACTCGTGTTCGCGGGCCGACAGTTCGCCGCAATGGCCCCCGGAGCGTGACCGAGGGGTGAGTGCGGTCACGAGGAGGCTGTCACATCTATGGGTGCTCGTCGGTTCTCAGAGGATGACGGGCGCTCCACCAGGGAGCGCACGCCCACCGAAGGGACGACAACTGCGATGACCACGATCCTGGTGACCGGCGGCACCGGAACGCTCGGCCGGCTCGTCACCGAGCGACTGCGCGCGGACGGAGCCGAGGTACGCGTGCTGAGTCGGCACTCGCGGCCGTACGCCGTGGACCTGCGCGAGGGTACGGGGCTGGCCGCGGCCCTCGCGGGCGTGGACACGGTCGTGCACTGCGCGACCGCGCCGCGCGGCGGCGACGAGCAGGCGGCACGCCATCTGATCGAGGCGGCCCGCCAGGCCGGGGTGCGGCATCTGGCGTACATCTCGATCGTCGGTGTCGACCAGGTGCCGCTCGGCTACTACCGGACCAAACTCGCCGTCGAGAGGCTGATCGAGGAGTCGGGGCTCGGCTGGACCGTGCTGCGCACGACACAGTTCCACGACCTGGTGCTGCAGCTCCTGCAGGGCTCGGCGAAGCTGCCGGTCATGCTGCTCCCGGCGGGGGTCGCCGACCAGCCGATCGAGGTGGCGGAGGTCGCCGCCCGGCTGACCGAGCTCGCAACCGGGGCGCCCTCGGGGCGGGTGCCGGACATGGGCGGCCCCGAGGTCCGTACGTTTCCGGAGCTGGCCCGGGCCTACCTGCGCGCGAGCGGACGGCGCCGTTCCGTGCTGAACGTGCGCCTGGCCGGCAGGGCCTACCACGGGTTCCGGGCGGGCGGGCATCTGGCGCCGGAACGGACCGTGGGCAAGGCCACGTTCGAGCATTTCCTGGCGGGGCGTTTTCCTGCACAAGGCTGAGCGCCTGGGTGGGGGGCGTACCGGGCGGCGTGGGTGGGAGCGTGTCCCCACGAGCTGGGGAGCCCCCCAATGTGAGATCCGGCTTCGGGCGCTACGGTCTGGTGGAACGCCGGCGTGGAGCGTGCGGAACGCACGGACGAAGAGTGCGTGTTGATCGAGCCGTTCCTGCCAATAGGCAGGTTCGGCCCGTACCCCGAGTGGTTACGGGGCGGTCAGGAACGATCCCCATGATGCTGGGCCGACGCTACCGCCGTACGCGGCGGTAGCGTCTTCGCGAGGAGGTTGTCCGTCCACAGCGGACGATGAAGCGAAAGGAGAGTACCCACTCCTTTCCACTCTCAACGTATAGCGCACCGGGGGGCTTGCGGCAAGACCCGGGTCGTACCGCAGAATCACCGGCCGAGGCCAGAATCTGCGGAAATGGAAGTCGCGAAATGCGTGTGTTGTTGACGACCTACGGGTCGCGCGGGGACGTCGAACCGGTGGTGGGACTCGCGGTGCAGTTGCGGGCACTCGGCGCGGAGGTGCGGGTGTGCGCGCCGCCGGACGAGGAGTTCACGCGGCTGCTGGCCGGTGTCGGCGTGCCGCTGGTGCCGTTCGGCCGGTCGGTGCGCGCGCTGGTGACCGCGGCGACCCCGCCGTCGGCGGCGGACGTGCCCCGGCTCGCGGCCGAGTTGGTCGCCGCGCGGTTCGACACGGTCGCCGCGGCGGCCGAGGGATGTGACGCACTGGTGGCGACCGGCTTGATGCCGGCCGGCGCACGGTCGGTGGCCGAGAAACTGGGCATCCGCTACGTGTACGCGTGCTTCCATCCGTTCGAACTGCCGTCGCCGCACTACCCGCCGTCGCCGCGGCCGGGCCGGCCGTTCCCACCGGAGGTGACCGACAACCGGGTGCTGTGGGACCTGGACGTCCAGAGCGTGAACGCGCTGTACGGCGAGGCGCTCAACACACACCGGGCGTCGATCGGCCTGCCGCCGGTGGACAACGTCCGCGACCACGTCTTCACCGACCGGCCGTGGCTGGCGGCTGACCCGACCCTGGGCCCGTGGCAGGAGCTGACGAATCTCGACGTGGTGCAGACCGGCGCGTGGATCCTGCCGGACGAGCGCCCGCTCCCGGCCGAGTTGGTGGCGTTCCTGGACGCCGGCACACCACCGGTGTACGTGGGCTTCGGCAGCATGCCCATGCGCGCCTCGAAGGACGTCGCCGAGGTGGCCGTCGAGGCGATCCGCGCGCAGGGCCGCCGCGCACTCGTCGGGCGCGGCTGGGCCGACCTGGCCCTGATCGACGACCAGGACGACTGCTTCGCCGTCGACGAGGTCAACCATCAGGCACTGTTCGGCCGGGTGGCCGCCGTCGTGCACCACGGCGGCGCGGGCACGACGACGACGGCCGCCCGGGCCGGCGCTCCTCAGATGGTGGTACCCCAGATTGTGGACCAGCCGTACTGGGCCGGCCGGGTGGCCGAGCTGGGTATCGGCGCGGCACACGACGGTCCGACTCCGACCTTCGAGTCCCTGTCGGCCGGACTCGAGGTGGCCCTGACCCCCGAGACCCGCGCACGAGCGAAGGCCGTGGCCGGCACGATCCGCACCGACGGGGCGACCGTGGCCGCGAAACTGCTGCTCGACGCGATCAGCCGAGAAGCGCCGCCCATGTCCGCGTGAACCACACGGGATCGCCGAGCCGGCCCAGAACACGAGAACCTGCAAACCCTGGCGACCTGAACCGACAACGGACACGGGTCCACGTCAGGCGGCGCGTTGCTCCTCATGGCCACCAGGTTCGTCACGCCAGTCCAAACGCCTTACTGCACGCAATGGTCGCGAGCGACCTCAGATCGGAGCCGATGACGTGAACCCGCTGACCACCAGCGTGTTTGACCTTCCCGACCACCTCTCCCCCAAGGCCGACCCGACGCTGATCGCCGGCGACGAGCAGCACTTCGCGGCCATCGCGGAGAGCCTTGAGCAGGCGATCGCCGAACTGTCCGACCGCCTCGATGCCGCGCGCAGGGCGCCCGGCGGCGTGGGCCGGCAGGCGATGGACCGGGACGTGGAGATCCACCGGCTGACCGCTCGCCTGCGCGCACTGCGCCGCTTCGGTCTGGACCTGTGCCTCGGACACATGGTCAGCGCGGACAACCCCGAGCCGGTGTACGTCGGACGACTCGGTCTTACGGACAGCGCGGGTCGTCGGCTGCTGCTCGACTGGCGCTCCCCCGCGGCTGAGCCGTTCTTCGGAGCCACCCACGCCAACCCGATGGGTCTGGCAAGCCGCCGCAGGTATCGCTGGACCCGCGGCCGGATCAGCGACTACTGGGACGAGGTGTTCACCTCGGACGGGTTTGTCGGGCACGCCGCGCTCGACGACCAGTCCGCCTTCATCGCCAGCCTGGGCAGCAACAGGTCGGCACGGATGCGAGACGTGCTCGGCACCATCCAGGCCGACCAGGACGCCATCATCCGCGCGGGATCCCGCGGCGCTCTCGTCGTCGACGGCGGTCCGGGTACGGGGAAGACCGTCGTCGCTCTGCACCGCTCCGCCTACCTCCTCTATTCCGACC
The DNA here is from genome assembly GCF_042888425.1 of Streptomyces sp. NPDC002889. NCBI lineage: Bacteria > Bacillati > Actinomycetota > Actinomycetes > Kitasatosporales > Streptomycetaceae > Streptomyces > Streptomyces sp. NPDC002889. The sequence continues at coordinate 5,591 of NZ_JBIAPT010000015.1, read as the reverse complement.
CTCGCCTCGGTCACCGTCGGGGCGATGTGCTGTTCGTCGGTCCGCACCGGCCCTACCTGGCCTACGTCGCCGACGTCCTCCCCAGCCTCGGAGAGGAGGGCGTGCAGACCTGCACCCTGCGGGACCTCGTCGCCGAGGGAGCCGCGGCAGCGGTCGAGGCCGACCCGGACGTGGCCCTGCTGAAGGCGTCCGCGAACCTGGTGAAGGCGATCGAGACGGCCGTCAGGTTCTACGAGGAGCCGCCCACCAAGGGGATGACGGTCACGACCCACTGGTCCGACATCTGGCTGAGCGCCGACGATTGGGCCGTGGCGTTCGAAGCGGCAGAACCCGGTACTCCGCACAACGAGGCGCGCGACCAGGTCTGGGAGGAGCTGCTCACGATCCTGGTGGACAAGCACGACGGCGACGTCTCGCCCGACCTGCTCCGGAGGTCGCTGCTGCAGAACAGGGAGCTGCTCACGGCCTTCAGCCGCGCGTGGCCGCTGCTCGAAGCGGCTGACCTCGTCGGAGACCTGTGGTCGGTACCCGCCTACCTGCGGATGTGCGCTCCCTGGCTCAGCCCTGATGACGTTCAGCAGCTGCAGCGCGGGGACGCCCAGGCCTGGACGGTGTCCGACCTGCCGCTCCTGGACGCAGCACGGCAGCGGCTCGGCGACCCGGAGGCGTCGCGGCGCAAGCGTCGGCACATCGCCTCTGCCGCCGCCGAACGCGAGCGCATGGCCAAGGTGGTCGACGTCCTGCTTGAGGCCGATGACGACGGCGAAGGTGCGGTGACGATGCTGCGCGGGCAGGACATGCAGGACACCCTGGTCGACGAGGCCGCGTCGCCCGGGACCGAACCGGACCTGCTCGCCGGCCCGTTCGCGCACATCGTGGTGGACGAGGCTCAGGAACTGACCGACGCGGAGTGGCAGATGTTGCTGCTCCGGTGCCCGTCCCGGAGCTTCACCGTCGTCGGGGATCGTGCCCAGGCCAGGCACGGGTTCACGGAGTCGTGGCAGGAACGGCTCGAGCGGATCGGGCTCGACCGGATCAACCTGGCCTCGCTGAGCATCAACTACCGGACGCCGGAGGCAATCATGGCGGAAGCCGAGCCGGTCATCCGGGCCGTGCTCCCGGACGCCAACGTGCCGACCTCCATCCGCAGCAGCGACGTCCCCGTCGTCCACGGATCTGCTTCGGATCTGAGCTCGATCCTCGACACCTGGCTCGCCGCACATGCCGACGGGATCGCCTGTGTCATCGGTGATGCCACATTCCGGACGACGTCCCGCGTCCGGTCGCTGACCCCGGAGCTGTCGAAGGGGCTCGAGTTCGACCTGGTCGTCCTCATCGACCCGGAAGAGTTCGGCAAGGGCATCGAAGGAGCGGTCGACCGCTATGTCGCGATGACCCGAGCGACCCGGCAACTCGTCATCCTCACGAGCTCCTGACGTCCCGGCCGGACGAGCGCCCGCTCCCGGCCGAGTTGGTGGCGTTCCTGGACGCCGGCACACCACCGGTGTACGTGGGCTTCGGCAGCATGCCCATGCGCGCCTCGAAGGACGTCGCCGAGGTGGCCGTCGAGGCGATCCGCGCGCAGGGCCGCCGCGCACTCGTCGGGCGCGGCTGGGCCGACCTGGCCCTGATCGACGACCAGGACGACTGCTTCGCCGTCGACGAGGTCAACCAACAGGCACTCTTCCGCCAGGTGGCCGCCGTCGTGCACCACGGCGACGTGGGCACGACGACGACCGCCCGGCTCTGCTCGTTGAACGGGCGCAGTTGGGCTTTCGAGCACCTCGCCAGAACACGCGGCATGCGGCGAGCGGCGCGTGCCTGCACCGCGGACTGGAGACCGCCACCACGTGCGGCCCCCGCGGCGGGACCGTCTACGACCCCCAACCCCCCAAAGGGGAGGGGTGACGTGAGCCGTGCAGCACGATGCAGCCCGACGACGCAGACCACCAAGACCCGTGCTTCCTCAGCCTCGCAGCCACCCACGACGCCTAAGTCTTGTACCGGGCTGATTCGATAGGCGGGCACTGAGATTGTATTGGCGGTCGAAGATGAGGCTGCCACTGCCGGAACGGATCGAGCCCTCTATTCGATACGCTCGAAGTGTGGGGTCAGTCCTGGTTATGCTCAGCATTCCAAAATTATTCGCAACCAGAAATCGCGGCATGGACAAGAACCGCGCAAAATATGGCGATGGCATGCCCAGGCCATTGTTAAGCAGTGCATCCACTTGAAGGCCGAGCTCGCCCAACTTGCCCGCAAATTCACCTGCTGGATTCGCAGTGAGCGGCGAGGAAGTCAACTGGACGATCGACGGTTGCGCCGAGTGTCGCGGGTCGTTTGAGGTGATCTCGTGGATCGCACCGACATGTGAATCGCCCGCCAGGACAATGACTGCCCTACGCCGTCGCCCACCGCCGGCAACATCATTTGCGAGATCGAACAGCGTGTCAAGCACGAATTTAAGGTCAGTCATAGCGGGTTCAACGACCCATTGATCCGCGACGTCCGGCTCGACCACACGCCCGTTATAAAGTTCCTTTCCGGAGACGTACTCAAACCCAGATTCGATGATATCGAATGCAAGCTCGACGCCATCCCCCACAAAGGGAAGGCCCTCAAGTGCTTGTCGTCCCGATTGAATCCTGTCCAGAACGCCCTGAATCAAATCGGCAGGCATCAGTGCCAGCGGAACTGGTGACACCAGTACGGCAACATCGGCGTTTGCCGCATCGTTTGCCGCCCATGCTGCCAGGGCAGTCGCCTGCCTGCTTCCGAGCAACGGGTGGTCCGGATCCTCACGAATGCGGCGATGTGTGCGCAGATCGAGAAAGAAGAACGTTGCCGCTCCGACCGAGAAGTGGAAGTGGTAGTCATTTGGTGGAGTTGGCGGATTATGCGAGTGTTGCCATTTCCGATATGCATCAAGACCACCTCCGACCAGAGCCGCATCTGTCGCCTCCGTGAAGGTGGTCCCCCAGTCATCCGATATATCGTGGTCGTCCAGCATCATGTATACCGGACCTCGCGTGAGGCACTCCCGCCACGACGGATCGCGCCACGAGTAAAGATATGCATTCTCGTAGTACTGGGAGACTCTGACAGATCCTCCGGGACGAATCCCGCCGACTGCGCCGAGAAATCCAGAGCCCCCATCGAGCGCTCGCTTGGTCGAGTCGCCATACAGCTGATCACCGATGAGGAACAGCATGTCGCGCGGCTGGTTGGCCAGCGACCTCAGCACCTCGGACTTGGAGGGCGTGTTCACCAAATCTTTGCAGGATCCGAACGCGACTCGAATCTGTCCCGGATTCCGTTTCATGGTTCCGAATGACCCACTGGCGATGATCCTGTCATCGGTGGGCGAATGAGGTCCCGCCTTCACAACCTCGTATCGATATGAAGATCCTGCGTCCAACCCGGCAATACGTGCCGTCCCTGTCCTGCCATTCATCGTTGCCCGCACTGTGGACACCGGATTGGGCAGCCAAACGCTAAAGCCACCCCCTACGGGTGTTCCCACGAATTTACTCACACGGACAGAATAGCTCTCCTGTTCCTGGCCAGGATCTACCAGAGCGAACCAGATCGTTGACTCGCTTGTCGTTGTGTGCCCAACACAACTGTAGGCGAAGACTAGACTTATCTTCTGATCGATGCCCTCGTCCGAACGCTGAATTCGCCTCTTGAACACAACCTCACGCTTCACACCGTCGACATGAAGCGTCACCCTGAACTCTCCGCTGAGCTTTGCGCCTCGCGGGCCGGCGCTGGCCACGAGATCGTTGATGTGTTGCTCCACCACTTGGGGATCCCAAACGAAGCGTATTCTTCCTTCTGCTGTCGTTGTTCCAGACTGAATCCCGCAAGACTTTTCAATGATCTCTGCCACCGGCCCCGCAGGACGCAACATTACTGTGGGTCCGCTTGGTCTAGGGCCCTCAAGATCGTCCACGGGGGGTGACGCGGTCGACCTTGCCATCCATACAAGATTTGCATCGAGCTGCGCTCCGCTAATCGGAAAACTACCATCTCTGAAAATGGTCAGGGACAGCACAGCCATCTCGGTCTCCTTCACGGAAGGTGGCGCGGAGTCACGGTCGGCGATTTTAAATGCACCCAGGAGACTCGAAGTGCACACCCACAGGCGTGGACCGTAAATAGCCCCGCTATAAGTCGAAAACTAATTCCATCGTCGGTCCTTCGAGGATGTGCTGCAACTGGGGGAACGTCGGGTTCCGCGGTCATGATGGGCCGGTGGCGGCGAGACAGCCGGCATCTCCGTTCGCGTCCGACGGGATGTGCATTCTTGGAACTCGGCTTACCCCGGCCCACGGGGCTCGGCCCTTGATGTGCACGACCCCGGGGGTGACGGGCCGGTGACAGGCGCCGTGGCCCTCGTATGAACTAGTGCTGTGACCGCACAGGCTCGCCGGGTCGGTGGTCGTGTCGATGGCGGAGACCGGTATCACCGTGCACGCTCCCGCAGTTGCCGCGTAACAGATGCCTGCTCGATGGCTGGTCGGTACTCACCCTGATGTCTGTGTGTCTTCCAGCCGCATTCATGGACGGTTATGGGAGTGGCATCCCCTGCTCACAGCGCCCACTCGGCCCGCACGGTGGCAGCCCAGGCCGCCACCACCGCCTTCACCAACGGCAGCTTCGAAACCCCCACCGCGCCGCCGAACTCGTTTACGACCTACTTCGCAGGTCAGACGATGGGTCTGTGGCAGGTCGAAAGCGGGAGCGTCGACCTTGAGGACGACGGCTACTGGCAGGCTGCGGAAGGCAACCGTCCGTGGACCTCAACAGCGTCACCGCAGGCACGTTGTCCCAGACGTTCACGACGGAGCCCGGGGCGAAGTACACCGGGACGTATTCGCTCGCCAGCAACCCTGGGGGCCTGCCGAACGTGAAAACGGGCGAAGTCCGCATCGACGGGCAGAACTTCCAGGACTTCACCTTCAACACCGCTGGCAAGGCATTCACGAACATGGGCTACGTAACCCGGTAGTTCACGTTCGTGGCCAACCGGACTTCCACGAAGCTGACGTTCGCCAGTACATCCGGGCCAACGCCCTACGGCCCTGTCATCGACGACGTCAAGGTCAAGAGCTGCTCCAGCTGCGGGAACTGCTCCAGCAGTTCGTGCGGCTAACGAGCCGGTTCGGCTGAGCTGCATGAGCGGTTCGTGCACCGATTCGCGAGGACGGAGCCGTGTGAGTCGGCTCCGGCATACATGCGGGGCCTGATCGCTCCCTTGGAGCGGAAGAACGGTGGACCTTGCCGAAGAGGGTGGGTCACGCGGGGCCGGACCGGATCCACCGGCGGCTGAACCGCATCGACTGGGTGCCGACGCGGTCCTCCGTGACGTGCGGGACTACGTCGTCGAACGCCTCGGTGACCCCGGTGGTGTGCTGATCGTGGACGACACCGGCTTTTTGAAGAAGGGCGGCCGCTCGGCCGGGGTCCAGCGGCAGTACTCCGGCACGGCCGGGGCCCGTATTTCAATAAGTGCTCGGCAGAAGGGTGTTGGTGGGAGTCTGAGATATGACCCCGTGTCTGTCAGGCCGCGTTGCCGCTCGTGCTAT
>NZ_JBIAPT010000014.1:0-217529 GCF_042888425.1 Streptomyces sp. NPDC002889 | reverse complement strand
CACCCCGGTCGGAACCGGCAGAGCCACCCTTCCGCGGGTTGGAATAACGGTCGTTCGTGCGAGTCGTGCGGTTCATGCAGAACCTTTCCTCGATATGGCACGTATCGAGGAATTCTCGGCAGGAAATGAACCGAATGAATTGCAAGAACGAGCCGGAAAAATACTGGAACGAAGCCGGCCGCACCGGCGCATAAAACAGCGACGGCCGGCACAGGAATGCCGGGAATCCACCGGAACGGGTGGCTGGGGCCGGATCATAGGGGCGGGCGGACCTGCGTCCGGCCGGGGCCATCCACCAGGACGACAGTGCGTCGACTGGTGTCACACATGCCGTGAAGCGCCGTCACGGCGCTTCAGGCGAATCCTGCAAACAGCAACGAGCTGGGGCCCGCACCGCGAGGTGCGGGCCCCAGCCACGTCAAACGCTTCGGCGTCAGGCGGGAACGATGTTCTCGGCCTGCGGGCCCTTCTGACCCTGCGTGACGTCGAAGTTCACCTTCTGGCCTTCCTGAAGCTCACGGAAGCCCTGGGTGGCGATGTTCGAGTAGTGGGCGAAGACGTCAGGGCCGCCGCCGTCCTGCTCGATAAAGCCGAAACCCTTTTCCGCGTTGAACCACTTCACGGTTCCAGTAGCCATGTCAAAATCTCCTTCGGGGCAGTCCCGGGGCCCGCACTGTGCGAATCCCGGCGTCGCCGCGATGATTACCCCGTCCGGAAAACAGAACCGGAAATACAAAAGTGCCCGACAACATGAAGTCGTCCAAGGCACTTGAAGTCAATGGGAACCACAACTGCAACTGAGATCAAGAGTAGCACGACACGAGCGTCGGGGCACGGCAAGTACTACTATTTCGCCCTTCACGCCATGAACGTCCGCCCCGCACTGAGCAAATTTCCGAAGCTGCAGCAAACATATTTGCGCTTCCGCCGAGCACCACGCCCTGCCGGGGTGCTCGGCGGAAGCGAGCCGCCAGTGGGTACCTCGGGCGGATCGTGCCGGATCCGGGATGACGAGGGCGCACCTCACTTGCCCCGAGTCGCGTTCCTCTCGTCGCCCGGTGCTGGTTGGCTCACGCCACGGCCGTGATGGACCAGATGGACGTCCGGTTCGAGACGGCGCTCGCCATCGCCGAGCACGCCGAGGACGCCGAAGCCGCACTCGTCCAGGAGCTCGGCCGCGAGCACACGCTGAGCCGCAGCGCCGGAACGCTGCACCTGTGGATAGAGGAACCGGTCGACGGAACCCTGTCCTGACCCCGGCATCGGACATCCCGTTGCAGGGAGACATACGCCAACCGCCCTTCGCCCCACGGGAGACCGAACCCGTCCGACCGGTGGCTGATCCGGAGCGTGCAGTATGATCACGCGTCTGATCAAACAGACGCTCGCGCGGATCGTCGATGACCATCAGTCACGGCCGACCTCCTGACGAAATCGATGTGTCCGGGCAAGCGACACCCTGTGGCGGGGTTGGCCACGGCAAGCCACCGTTCGGCCGGGCGGAGTGGCACGGGCGACCATGGTGGCCTCTGCCGCCGAGCTCCAGGGCCCGCGCGACTGCCGGGCGGCGGGATTCACCACACTGACATGTCCGGATCCTTGGCGGGTCCGGACATCAGCGCGCGGGGGTGCGCGGCCGGGGGAGGGCAAGAGCGATGAGCGTGGGGGACAGCGGGCAGGCGTACACGGGGGTGCCGATCCGCGCGGTGGGGCAGGGACGCTACGTTCTGCAGGCTCCGCTCGGCGAGGGCGGCATGGCATCCGTGCACCGCGCCCATGACTCGGTGCTGGGCCGCACCGTCGCGGTGAAGACCCTGCATTCGGATCTGGCCCGTGATCCGTCGTTCCGCGAGCGGTTCCGGCGTGAGGCCCAGGCGGTCGCCGGCCTCAGCCACGCCAATATCGTCGCGGTCCACGACAGTGGCGAGGACGCGGGTGAGGCGGGCGTCGTGCAGTACATCGTCATGGAGTACGTTTCGGGCCGCTCGCTGCGCGAGCTGATCCGGGACGGTGCCGGCTCGGACGGTGCGATTCCACTGGACACGGCGCTGAAGATGACCGCCGCCGTCCTGGACGCGCTGGCCTGCAGCCACGGGCGTGGGCTGATTCACCGGGACATCAAGCCCGCCAACGTGATGGTGACCGACGACGGCACCGTCAAGGTGATGGACTTCGGCATTGCCCGCGCCCTGCAGTCCGACGCCACCTCGATGACCCGGACGGGCACTGTGCTGGGCACACCGCAGTACCTCTCCCCCGAGCAGGCGCTGGGCAAGCCCGCCGACGCCCGGTCGGACCTGTACTCGGTCGGCTGCATGCTGTTCGAACTGGCCACCGGCACACTGCCGTTCGACGGCGAGTCCACGATGAGCGTGCTCTACCAGCATGTGCAGAACCCCCCGCCGATCCCGTCCTCGGTCGACCCGTCGCTGCCCCCGGCCGTCGACACCGTCGTCGCCCGCGCCCTGAGCAAGGACCCCGATCAGCGGTACCCCAGCGCCCAGGCGATGGCGGAGGCCCTACGCGCGATCGCCGCCGGCGAGACTCCCACGCGGCAGATGCCCCCGCACGAACCCCCCACGCGGCAGATGCCCCCGCACGTGCCCCCCACGCTCACGGCAGGCGCCATCACCGTGACGGTCGGCGGACAGCACCCGGCCCGTCTCCGCCCGGCACCGCGCACGCATGGCATTCGAACCGTCCACATCCGGTTGGCGGTAGCCGTGGTCGTGGCCATGGCCTTCGCGGCCTTCTACGCCGTGCAGTCCCTGGTTTCGGGTACCTCGTACACCCCGGACCCCCGGGCCACGGGAGCATTCATCCTGTGCGACCCCGTCCCCTCGTGGGACGACGAGTTCAGCCCCCCCAGCTTCACCGGCATGTCTCCGGCGGAGGCGAAGACATGCGCCAAGATCGCCGGGCTGAAGCTCGAGCAGAAAACCACCAGGGGAAAGAAGTACGACAAGGACACGGTGGTGAGGCAGGAGCCGTCGACCCAGTCGGTCGAGTCCGGCAGCACCGTCACCGTCTGGGTGTCGACGGGCGGTGACCCCCGGGCCAAGGGCGACCTCGAGAACTGCGAGGTGGAGGAGATCCATGGCAAGGTCTCCAACCCCTGGTTCAAGGGCAGGAGTCCGGCCAAGGCACGGGTCTGCGCGGACATCGCCCAGCTGAAGCTGCGGGAAGCCGGGACCATCCAGGACGCGCAGACCCCCGCCGGACAGGTCGCGAAGCAGGAGCCCGGATCGGAACAGATCCCCGCGGGCAGCACGGTCACGATCTGGATCTCGACCGGCGGAGATCCACGCGCCACGGGAAAGCTGTCCCGCTGCGATACGTACGCGACCAGCGACCAGCCCTACCCGCCGTCCCTCGAGCACATGACCATCACCGACGCACGCGCCTGCGCGAAGATCGCACGGGTGAAGCTGGAGGAACACACCGTCCCGGACGAGCTGTGGCCCGCAGGAGATGTCGTCGAGCAGGAGCCGGGGAGCGGCACCCAGATCGATCCGGGCAGCACCGTCAAGGTCTGGATCTCATCGGGCAGGCCGTGAACCGGGCACGGCCGGCTGCACATCAGCGACAGCGTCCAGCGTCCTCCGGCCGGCTCCGGAGCCGCGCCGACCGGGACCACCGGTTCGACGGTCGTCACCCACGTCACCCGAGGAAGCTCAGCAACATCATCACCACGCCGCTGCTCGACGAGGTGAGGCGCCGGGACCCGGCCGCCCTGGCCAGACTCCGGGGGCTCAACCACAGCCTGCGGAACCAGCGGCGCGAGGAACGGCACCGGACCGACGCCCTGCTCGCGCTCATAGGCGACCTGGTCGAGGACCACGCCGATTGGCCGACCGAGCAGAAGCCGTGAACCATCGGAACCTGCCGTCGTTCCGGTGCACAGGATCACGACGACGGAGGCTCGACGACCATGGCGGACCGGCGCGTGTACCTCGTGACGGGCGGCGGGACGGGCATCGGCGCCGCGACCGCCCGGCTGCTGCGCGAAGCGGGTCACCAGGTGGTGACCTCCGGGCGCCGCCCCGAACGACTGCGGCCTGTCGCGGAGGAGACCGGAGCACTGGCCGTCCCCTCCGACATCGGTGACCCCGAAGCCGTACGCGAACTCGTCGACGCGGCTGTCACCGCTTACGGCCGCCTCGACGGGCTCGTCCTCAACGCCGGTATCGGACGCGGCGGAGGCGTGGCGAGGTGACGCTCGAGGACTGGGACGCGGTCATGCGGACCAACCTCACCGGCCCGTTCCATCTGCTGCGCGCCGCTCTCCCGCATCTGCTCGACGCCCGGGGCGCGGTGGTCGCGGTCGCCTCGGTGTCCGCCCTGCGCAACGGCGTGGGCAATGCCGCCTACGCCGCCTCCAAGGCGGCGCTGCTCCAGCTCAGCCGCTCCCTCGCGGTCGACTACGGGGCCGCGGGCCTGCGCGCCAACACCGTATGCCCGAGCTGGGTGCGCACCGACATGGCGGACCGCCGGATGAGCCGGTTCGCCGACGAAGCGGGGCTCGGTGCGGGCAGTGTCGACGCGGCGTACGAGGAGGTGACACGCGTCCTGCCCGCCGGGCGTCCCGGTGAGCCGCGCAAGGTCGCCGAAGCCGTCGCCTGGCTGCTCTCGCCCGCTCCTCCTTCGTCAACGGAGCCGTGCTCACCGTCGACGACGGCGTGACCGCCCTCGACCCCGGCACGCTCGCCTTCGACTTCCGGATCGAACCGCGAACGCCGCACGCCTGACGCCTGACGCCTGGTCACGGTTCCCTACGGCGCGACTCGGCTGAGGCCCCCACGTCGAAGCCGTGCCGAAAGGTGGTGTTGCAGGGGCTGACCGACCGCCGCGAGGTCATGGACGAAGTCGAGCGTGCCCTCGTCCGTCACGGTGTAGCGGCGGCGGGTGGCGTTCACCTCCTTGGCCGTGGGAGTGAGAGCCACCTCGTGGGTGGTGAGGTCGACCGTGCCGGCGTCGGCGCTGCCGACCAGGATCTCCGCGATGCCGGTGGGCTGGGTGATCAACGCCTCTACACGTCCGCCGGGTTGGAGCCGCCACCAGCCGCTCTCCCGGGCCGACGGCCGCAGCGGGGTACCGTTCGCGTCGAGCAGCCAGGCGCGCGCCTCGTAGTGGAGAAAAGGCCGCCCGTCGTGACTGAAGGCGACCTCCTGCGCGTATGTGAACTCCTCGTCCAGCGTCGGATACCCTCCCCGGCCACGGCCGACCCAGGTACCCAGCAACCCGATCACCGGCGCGAGCAGTGCGTGCGGTGCGGGTGCGTCGTCCGGTCGCAGGGCATCGGGATACGGGGGCTTCTGGGCGGGGTCGAACATGACGTGCGCTCCTGGGTCGAGGCCGGTGCCGGACGGCAGCTTAGGCGGATGCGCGGACCGCCCGGGCGTAGGCTTCGCTCAGCATGGACGCGGCGGGGGGCGGAGCACATGACGGCTGAGTCAACACCTAGGTGGGGGTCGACCCTCGATTCGGTCGTGGTGTACGCGCAGGGCGCGGTCTGCCGCCGCCTGACCCGGGGCGGCGTGCCGCCTGACGGCCGGGTGCGGGTGACGGGACTGCCCCGCTCGCTGGACCCGGGCTCGCTGCGGGCCCGTGTCCTGGGCGCCCCCGGGGTGCGCGTCACCGAGGCCCGGGTGGAAGTCGAGGCCGAGCCGCTCGGCACGGGCACGCCCGACGAGTTGCGGCGCGAGGTCGAGCGGCTGCGCGACGAGTACGCGGCGGCGCAGGGACGCCGGGACCGACAGCTGAGCCTGATCGAGGAGGTCAGGGCTCTCCACCCGGTCCCACCTGCCCGCCGCCGCGAGGACCCGCACCGCCGCACCCCGGTCGACGCGTGGCTGGAGCTCGCCGACTTCGTCGACGAGCGGCTGACGGGACTGCACACCCGCCTCGTCGAGCTGGAGGAGGCGCTGCGCAACGTCGAGCACGAGCTCACCGTCGCCGCCGACAAGCTTGCCCGCGCCTCCACCGACGCACCGCCGGCGCACGTGGAGACCACGGTCTGCGCGGTCCTGACCCTCGACGGCACCTGTGACGCGGAGGTGGAGCTGGAGTACGGGGTGCCGGGCGCCGTCTGGGTGCCGACCTACCGTCTCACTCACCGTCAGGGCGACGGCAGCGGCCGTCTGGTGCTGCGCGCCTCGGTCGCCCAGCGGACCGGCGAGGACTGGACCGGTGTGCGCATCGCCCTGGCCACCGCCGATCTTCGGCGCCGCACCGACCTGCCGAGGCTCCGCTCGATCCGGATCGGACGCCGTCAGCCCGCCCCCGCGCCTTCTGGCTGGCGCGAGCCCCCGGCCGGGCTCGTCGACCTGTTCTCCGGCTACGACGTGGCAGACCCTGCCCCAGCAACGATTGCCGCACCCGCGGCTGTCGGGGCCGTCTCCGCGCCCGTGGGTGCCGCGGGCGGCTCCGCGTCCGCTCCCGTTCCGCCACCGCCGCCTCCCCCGCCGCCGGCACCGCAGGGCTACGGCGGTCCGCCGGCCGCGATCCCGGTGCCCGGCGGCGCGGACGGCGCTCCCCCGGGAGTCTTCGGCGGCCAGATGCCCGCCCTCGCGCAGCCTGCCGGGCGGAGACCGGGCGACAGGCCGACTACCGGCGGCATGTCCTTCGCGGGTGCCCCCGCCGCCATGGCGCCCGCGGCTCCTGGCCGGGCTGCGCCGCCACCCCTTCCGGCGCCGGCAGCCGGTCCGCCGCAGCCGAGCGGCGCCGAGCTCGACTACGCCGCCCTCGTCCTGTGCGGCCCCGACGAACAGGGCGGTCGCAGAGGCCGGCTGTTTCCCGGCTCTCCGTTCGACCCGGTGGCGGCCGAGTACCGCCGCCGCGCCGAAGCCGTAGCCGCGCTGCCGCTGCCCGGACAGGCCGTGCGGCCCCGCGAGTCGGCGGGTTCCTTCGACCACCGCTTCGATGCCACCGCCCGCGCCGACATTCCGTCGGACGGCACCTGGCACACCGTCACCGTCGGCGAGATCCCGGTCGGCCTGCGCACCGAGTACCTCTGCGTGCCGTCCGTGGAGCAGACCGTGTACGCGACGTTGGTGCTCTCCAACGCCACCGACCAGGCACTGCTGGCCGGCCCGGTGGAGGTCACCGTCGACGACGACTTCCTGCTGACCGCCGCACTGCCCACGCTCGCCCCCGGCGGTGTCAGCAGGGTGGGGCTCGGGCCGGCCGAGGGCATCCGGGTCACCCGCCGTACGAACCTGCACGAGTCGACCTCGGGCCTGCGCAACAACACCACCGTGCTCGACCACCGCGTCCACGTGGAGCTGGCCAACCGGCTCGCGAGGCCCGTCACCGTCGAAGTCCGCGAGCGGGTGCCGGTCACCTCCGAACCGGACGTCCGGATCGAGGAACGGGCCGACTGGACGGCACCCGAGAACGGCACGGGGCCCGATCGCCATGCGCCGGGCACCCGCGTCTGGCGGCTGGACCTGCCCGCAGGCGCCACTGCCACCCTCGACGGCGGCTACGAGATCCGCATCCCGACCGGCAAGGCCCTGGTCGGCGGCAACCGCAGGAGCTGACACACGCCATGTCCACGGCCACGAAGCCGATCGCCCTCCCCGTCACCGCCGTCACGTGCCTTGAGGATCGCGCCCACATCGAGCGCGCCGTCGTGCTCGACCTGGAGGCCGGGGTCCAGCGGATGCGTCTCGGGCCGGTCAGTGCGCTGGCCGTCGACCGGACCCTCCATGCCGAGCTGACCGCCGGTCACCCCGCGACCGTGCTCGACGTGCGGATCGTCCGCAGCTGGACGGCGCGCGGGCCGCTGCCGTCCACCGACGACGACTCCGCCCTGCGCCACCGCGTACACGCCCTCGAAGAGGAGCGGCTGGCCCTGGGGCAGCGACGCGACCGGCTGCATGCCCGCCTTGACCTGCTCGGCCGCCTCGCCGCCGATCTGCTGCGGGAGATCGGCGAAGGCGCCGGCTCCGGGGAGACCGAACGGCCCCGCTGGGCCCGCGAACTGGACCGGGTGGACGACGAGCGCGAGGCGTACGGCGAGCAACTCCGCACCGTGGAGGCCCGGCTGGCCGCCCTCGCTGCCGAACTCGGGGAAGCCCAGCGGGCCATGCACCTCTCCGAGGAGGAGCCCGCCGAGCTGGTCGGCCATATCGAGTTGACCGTGGAAGCCGCGGTCGCCGGGCCGGTCGGGCTGCGCCTGAGCCACCTCACCCCGTGTGCGCTGTGGCGGCCCGCCTACCGGGCCGTGCTCGACGGGGACTCCCTGACGCTGGAGACCGACGCGATGGTCTGGCAGCGCACCGGTGAGGATTGGTCTGACGTACGGCTGACATTGTCGACGGCCCGCTCGGCGCTGGCCACCGATCCGCCACGGCTGGGCGAGGACCGGCTGGCGCTCAAGGACCGCTCCGCAGCGGAGCGCCGCACGGTCGACGTCGAACTGCGCGAGGAGGAGATCGGGGCCCTCGGCCCGGCCCCGGTGCTCGGCCTGCCGGGGGTGGACGACGGCGGCGAGGCGCAGGTGTTGAGATCCCCCGGGCCGGTCTCGGTGCCCGGTGACGGCCGCGCCCACCGAGTGCTGCTCACCGCATTCACCGCGGCCGCGCGCAGTGAGTACGCCTGCTCACCGGAGTTGTCCCCCTTGGTCACCCAGGTGGTGCGGTTCGACAACCTGTCCGGCCACGCGCTGCTCGCCGGGCCCGTGGACCTGGTCCGCGGCAGCGGATTCAGCGGCCGCGGCACGCTGGACTTCACCGCCCTCGGCGCCCCCGTTGAGCTGGCCTTCGGCAGCTGCGACGGCTACAGGGTGGTCCGGCATGCCGAGGAGTCCCGCGACTTGGCCGGAATCACCCAGCGGACCGTGGTCACCCGCACGGTCCGGCTGCACCTGTCCCGGTTCTCCGCCCCCGGGGAGCACGGCGAGCGGGTGGTCGTCCTTCGGGAGCGGATCCCGGTCTCCGAGGTCTCGGCGGTGGAGATACGCCTGCACAAGGATTCATGCTCCCCGGCGCCCGACGTGGTCGACGCCGAGGGCATCGCCCGCTGGGGCGTCACCCTCCCACCCGGCAGCCGCCGCACGGTCACCCTGGTCTACGAGCTGTCGGCGAGCGCCAAAGTCACCGGGCTCTGAGCTCGGTGGGCCGCTGCACGCCTGCTGGTGCCGGCCTGATCCGGACCCCCGCCCCCAGCCGGGGGCCGTCTCGCACACGCGAAGGACATGAGGGCCGGTCACCGCTGGGGCCGCCGGAACGCTGCCTGTCGCCCGGTCGCACCGGCCGCTGCGAGGGCGGGCCTCCCGCCGGCCGGCAGCACGTACGCCTCGACCTGTTCCTCGGCGGCCGGACGCGGCGGGTCGGGCTGCTGGTTCCGCCGGCGGCTCGGCCACCGGGACCGCACGGTCATCACCAAGCACGAACAATCTGCTGAAACGGCAGACAAGAACGCCACTTGGTGGGGCCGGGGATGCCGGGTACGGTCGCGCTCGCGACCGCTACCCAAGGAAAGTCAACCGCACTTGACGGTTGGCATTGTCTTTATTGGTGTCCACGAGACACACGGACTGCCACGTACCCAGCTCCAGTCGGCCACTGATCACCGGCAGCGTGGCATGCGGTGGCACGAGGGCGGGCAGGACATGGTCCCTGCCGTGGCCGGGACTGCCGTGGCGGTGCTGCCAGCGGTCGTCCGCGGGCAGCAGCATGTGCAGGGCGGCCAGCAGATCGTCGTCACTGCCGGCGCCGGTCTCGATCACGGCCACACCCGCAGTGGCATGCGGGACGAACACATTCAGCAGGCCGTCCCGGTCGCCCGCGTGCTCCCCGAGGAAGCGCCGGCAAGCCGGTGTCAGATCGGTCACCGTCTCGTACGAACCGGTGGTGAGGGTCAGCGTCGTGGTGGCGAAGGTTCCGGGCATGGCCCCATCCTCTCGTCCATCCTGGTCGCCCGCGCGCTCCCGGCGGGGCCGGGAAGATCCCCGGACTCCAGCCCGTTAGTAGAACTGTGAACAACTTGGCGGTGCGGGACGTGGACGTGGTCGTCATCGGCGCGGGACAGGCAGGGCTGTCGGGCGCCTACCATCTGCGGCGCGCCGCCCTGGTGCCGGACCGCGACTTCGTGGTGCTCGACCATGCCCCGCGGGCGGGCGGCGCCTGGCAGTTCCGCTGGCCCTCGCTGACCTACGGCAAGGTGCACGGGATGTACGCGCTTCCCGGCATGGAACTGACGGGGGCCGACGAGGCACGGCCGTCCTCCGAGGTGATCGGCGAGTATTTCGCCGCGTACGAGGAACGGTTCGGCCTGCGTGTGCGCCGACCCGTCGATGTGAGCGCGGTGCGGGAGGGCGAGGCCGGCCGACTGCTGGTCGAGACCTCGCAGGGCACCTGGTCCACGCGGGCCCTGATCAACGCGACGGGGACATGGAACCGTCCGTTCTGGCCTCGTTACCCGGGTCAGGAGACGTTCCAGGGGCGGCAGTTGCACACCGCGGACTATGCAGGGCCCGAGGAGTTCGCCGGGCAGCGCGTGATCGTCGTGGGCGGCGGGGCCTCGGGGACGCAACATCTGATGGAGCTCGCGGAGGTCGCGGCCGGCACGGGCTGGGTGACCCGCCGGCCCCCGGTCTTCCGCGAGGGCCCCTTCGACGTGGAGGTCGGCCGGGCCGCGGTGGCAATGGTGGAGGAACGCGTACGGCGCGGTCTGCCGCCGCAGAGCGTCGTCTCGGTGACTGGGCTGCCGCTGAACGACGCGATCCGGCACGCCCGCACGGCGGGCGTGCTGGAGCGGCTGCCCATGTTCGACCGGATCACCCGGACCGGGGTGGCCTGGGACGACGGGCGGACCCTCGAGGCGGATGTGATTCTCTGGGCGACCGGGTTCCGTGCCGCGATCGCCCATCTGGCACCACTGCGGCTGCGCGAGCCGGGCGGCGGCGTCCGGGTGGAGGGCACCCGCGCCGTGCGGGATGCCCGCGTGCATCTCGTGGGGTACGGGCCTTCGGCATCCACGATCGGCGCCAACCGGGCCGGGCGGGCGGCGGTACGGGACATCAGGCAGCTGCTGGCGCGCCCGGGCCCGGCACTGGTCTGATGGTCGCGGTCGTCAGCCGGACGTACGGGCCTGGTCGCGGTTGGCGTTGAACTCCTCGACGTTGCGCCGGTGTTCGTCGTAGCTGCTCGTGAAGCGGGTGTCGCCGGGTGCCACCGTGACGAAGTACAGCCAGTCCCCGGCGGGCGGCCCGATCGCCGCGCGCATCGCGTCCTCACCCGGATTGGCGATGGGGGTGGGCGGCAGCCCCTGACGGTCATAGGTGTTGTACGGACTCTCGAGGCGCGTGTCCTGGGTCGTGGTGTCCACGGTGCTGCGCCGCAGTGCGTAGTTGAGGGTCGAGTCCATCTGCAGCGGCATGCCGCTGCTCAGCCGGTTGTGGATGACACGGGCCACCTTGCCCATGTCGGTGGGCGTATCGGCCTCCGCCTGCACGATGCTGGCGACGTTCACCGCCTGGTAGACGCTGAGCCCGCCGCGCCGTGCGGCGCTGAGGGTGCGCTCCGACCCGAAGCGCGTGTTGGCGGTGTTGACCATGAAGCTGAGCATGCTCGCCGGCGTGGTCTTCGCATTGACGGGATAAGTGGCCGGGAACAGGTACCCCTCGGGGTTGCCACGGGCCTCGGCCGGAAGCTTCAGCTTCAGCCGGGCGGCCGCCTGCCCGGTGGTCCCGGGCGCCACCTCCAGAGCGTTGTCGATGGCGGCGTACACCTGGGTGGCGCGCCATCCCTCGGGGACGACCAGCGACGTCGGCATCGGTTCGGTGTCCTTGGCGCCCCAGGTCAGCAGTGGTACCAGTACCGCGGCCGCCGTCACCGCGGCGGCGCTCACGATCAGGACGAGCCGGCCACGGCGGGTCAGGCGGAGACTGCGCCCGCCGGGCCGGTCCGGCAAGGACTCGTTCGTCATACGGGAACGCTAACTCGCCACTACGGCTGATTCCCGCAAGCGCCGCCGCGCCCGTCCCCGGGAGCGGTGGCGGCGTGCTGCGCGCGCAGATCAGCGGGTGAACGGCGGCAGCGCGGCGAACTCGGGAGAAACCCGCACCGTGTCGGCGAGCGCAGCGAGCGTACGCCTGACACGGCTCAGCGGATGATCGGGGAACCGGGCATCCCACTGGGCGTGGTCGGCGGCATGGAACGGCAGCCCGCCCTGCACGTCGGGCGCATACGGGTGCGGGCGGAAGTAGTTGTCGTGGCCGACCTGGGCCATCACCATCGCCTCACGCATGCCGGTCATTCCGCGCTCGGGGGCCTGGATCTTCACGACGGTGCTGCAGCCGGCACGCGGCACGGTGAAGCTGCCGATGAACGCCTGGCCGCTCGGCTGTCCGGGAAGCGGCAGTTTGAGTATCTGGCGCAGCGCCGGCAACTCGCCCAGCGACTTCACCGAGGCCTCGATCAGGCCGCCACCCGCCTCGGCGGTGTACCGGGTCAGGGCGGCGCGCAGCGTGGGGCCGTCGTCGAGCGACGCCGGCAGGTCCGGCGGCAGCTCGAAGAAGTGCAGCGACAGGACATCGCCTTCGTCGTTCGCCCATACGTCATGGTCGACGGGCCGGTACCCCGGCAGGTCGACGCCAAGAAGAGCTCTCATGGACGGCGATCATTCCGTATCGCGGCACCGGTGCATCAGGGCGCTGCCGGGGCCAACTGGGCATCCCTGCGCACCAGTGCGGCATAGCGCCCGCCCCGGTCGAGGAGCTCCTGGTGGCTTCCGCGCTCGGCTATCCGGCCGGCGTCGAGCACCACGATCTGGTCCGCGTCCCTGACCGTGGAGAGCCGGTGGGCGATGGTGATGGTCGTACGGCCCTGGGAAAGCGCGTCGATGGCCTGCTGCACCGCGTGCTCGGTCCGGGTGTCCAGCGCGCTGGTCGCCTCGTCGAGAATCAGGACCGGCGGATCGCGCAGGATGGTGCGGGCGATGGCGAGCCGCTGCTTCTCGCCGCCGGAGAAGCGGTAGCCGCGCTCGCCGACCAGGGTGTCGTAGCCCTCGGGAAGGGCGGCGATGTGGTCGTGGATCTGTGCGGCGCGCGCGGCGGCCTCGATCTCCTGCTCAGTGGCGTCCGGCTTGGCGAAGCGCAGATTGTCGGCGACGGAGGCATGGAAGAGGTACGTCTCCTGCGAGACGACTCCCACGGCCCGCGCCAGGGTGTCGAAGCCGAGGTCGCGCACGTCGATGCCGTCGATGGTGACCCGTCCGCCGGTGACGTCGTAGAGCCGGGGCACCAGATAGCTGAGGGTGGACTTGCCGGAGCCGGTGGGTCCGACGACAGCGAGGCTGCCGCCGGCGGGCACCGTGATGTCGATGGCGTCGAGCGTCAGCCGTGACTGCTTGGGTTCGTAGGCGAAGTCGACACCCTCGAAGCGCACTTCACCGAGGACCTTGTCGAGGACGACGGGCTTGTCGGGCTCGGTGATCTCCACCGGCAGATCGAGGTACTCGAAGATCCGCTGGAAGAGGGCGAGCGAGGTCTGCATCTGCACCCCGGTGGAGAGCAGGCTCACGGCGGGGCGGAACAGGCCCTGCTGGAGGGAGACGAAGGCGACGAGGGTGCCGATGGAGATCGCGGGGCCACCGGTCTGGAGCGCGAGGCCGGCGGCCCAGTAGATCAGGGCGGGCATGGCGGCCATCACGATGCCGATCGTGGACATCCGCCAGCGGCCGGCCATGCTGGAGCGCACCTCGAGGTCGACCAGCCGCTCGGACTCCTCGGCGAAGGACCTGGTGAGCGAGTCGGCGCGGCCCATCGTCCGGCCCAGCAGGATGCCGCTGACGGAGAGCGACTCGGTGACGGTGGCCGCCATCGTGGCCATCTGCTTCTGGCGCTGGGTGGTGATCTTCTTGCGTTCCCGGCCGACCCGGCGACTGATCCACACGAACAGGGGCAGCAGGAGCAGCGAGACGGCCGTGAGCCGCCAGTCCAGCGCGAACATCGCGACGACCGTGGCGACCACGGCCGTGAGGTTGGAGACCAGGGAGGTGGCGGTGGAGGTCACGGTCGCCTGCATGCCGCCGATGTCGTTGGCGATGCGCGACTGGACCTCTCCGGTGCGGGTCCTGGTGAAGAACGCGAGCGGCATGCGCTGAAGCTGGGCGTAGACGGCGGTGCGCAGGTCGTGCATCACACGCTGGCCGACGGTGGTGGAGATCAGGGTCTGCAGCACACCGAAGACGCTGGTCGTCACGGCGGTCACGATCATGCCGAGGGCGAGCAGGCTGAGCAGTCCGGTGCGGCCCTCGGGGATTGCGGTGTCGAGGATCTCGCGCAGCAGGAACGGCGAGGCGACCGAGACGAGCGACGCTGCGCCGACGAGCAGTCCGACGACGGCGAGCCGGCCGCGGTAGGGGCGGAAGAGCCGGAGAATGCGCCGCACCTGGGCCGGTGGCTGGTCCGGATCCTTGGGCGGTGGTGTCCAGCTGGGTTGTTCGGGACGCAATGGACTCCTTCGGAGAGGGTCGACGTCAGGGACGACGGATCGAGATCAAGGCCACGGAACCCGATGCCGGATCAGGATCAGGATCAGTCACAGTGCAGGCTTTTGCGACCTTAGCTCACTGTTACCTATCTTCACAATGAACAAGGTCCTGATATTGTCTCCGCATGAGCACCCCCGACGCCGACGGCCTGCTGGCCGAGCAGCTGCTGCGGCTGACCCGCCGGCTCCACCGCAGCCAGAAGCGCCAGCTCGAGTCGGCCGATGTCGCGATCACGCCTGCGCAGTCCCGGCTGCTGCGCACCCTCGCCCACTACGAGACGCCTCCGCGTATGGCCGATCTCGCCCAGCGTCTCGAAGTGGTCCCCCGCGCCGTCACCAGCCTGGTCGACGGGCTGGAGGCCGGCGGCTGTGTGCGCCGGGTGCCCGACCCGACCAACCGCAGGGTGATCCGCATCGAACTCACCGACTGCGGCCGCGCCACGCTCCGGACGCTGCGTGAGGCGCGGCGCGCTGCCGCGCAGGACATCCTGGCCCCCTTGACCGCCGAACAGCGCGATGTGCTCGGCGGGCTGCTGTCCGCCCTGGTCGACGGGCCCGGGCCCCGCTGCTGACGCCCGCTCGCGGTGTCCCGGCCGCGCACCCGGAAGCACCGCGCGCGGCACCGCGCGCGGCACTGGCGCAGCACTGGCGCGGACGCCCGGTCGGCTCCGGCGGCGACCGTCTCGTCGTGCGCGTCGCGTGTCGAGGCGGTGCAGCGAAACGGGCGTGCACGTCACCCGGTTGACGCAGGGACGACACTTCGACCGACTCGGTCCGCATGAGCCGTGCGACCGGCTCCGAGCGCCACGGTCAGCTTTCGATCTTGGCGTGTTCTGTGCCCGCTGCACAAAAATCGATTGCGGGACGAAGCTGCGAAAGGCGAGCCTTGCACGGTTTGCGCCACCCCTTTCGAACCTTGGGACGCCATGCAGATTCGCGATCTCCCGTATCCCGACCCTGGTGTGCCCGATGCCCGTTCCGGACCGCGGTTCCTGCTCTGGCTCGGGCGTAATCAGCTGGGGGGACAGCTGATTTCACTGGCCTGGGGCCTGCTGCACTTCTGCGGTGTGGCAGGGCTGCCCCTGGGCGTCGGCCAGGCCGTGCAGGCGGTCGTGGACCGTTCCGGGGGCGCACTCGCCCGCTCCGGTGCGCTGATCGTCCTGTGCGGCACGGCGATCACGGTGGGCGACACGATGCTCCACCGCACCGCCGTCACCAACTGGATCACTGCCGCGGCCCGCGTCCAACAGCTGCTGGCGCGCAAGGCCGCGGAGCTGGGCGCGGCGCTGACCCGGCGGGTCGCTGCCGGCGAAGTGGTCGCCGTCTCCACGGGCGACGTGGAGAAGATCGGCTGGTTCGTGGAGGGGGTCTCACGTTTCGCCGCGGCCGCCATCACGGTGGTCCTGGTCTGCGTCGGCCTGGTCCTGTACGTCCCGGCACTGGGTGTGGTGGTCGCCGCCGGCGTCCCTGTGCTTGCGCTGGCCGTACTGCCGCTGCTCCCCCGCGCCACCCGGCGCGCCGACATCCAGCGCGAGAAGGCCGGCAAGGCCACCGAGCTGGCCGCCGACACCGTCGCCGGCCTGCGGGTCCTGCGCGGCATCGGCGGCGAGGAGCTGTTCCTCGGCCGTTACCGCCAGGCCTCGCAGGAGGTGCGCAGGGCAGCGGTCCGCAGCGCCCGCATGTGGTCGCTGATCTCGGCGGTCCAGGTGCTGCTGCCCGGCCTGCTGCTGATCACGGTGGTCTGGTACGGGGCAGGGCTCGCCCGAAGCGGACGGATCGATGTCGGCGAGCTGGTGACCGTCTTCAGCGCCGTGACGCTGCTGATGTATCCACTGCGGCACTTCGAGGAGATCGCCATGGCGTACTCCTTCTCGCGGCCCTCCGCGAAGCGGGCTGCGCGGGTGCTGGCGCTGCGCCGCACGACGGAACCCCCGGGCATGGAGTACGGCCGTCCGAGCGGGGATCTGTACGACCCCGCCACCGGCGTCCTCGCTCCCGCCGGCCTGTTCACGGCCGTGGTGTGCGGCGATCCGGACGCGGCGGGACGGCTGGCCGAACGGCTCGGCGGGCACCCGGCTTCCGGCGCCGGGGCAACGGCGTCGGTACTGCTCGGCGGGGTGCCGCTTGACGAGCTCGCGCTGGACGGGGCGCGTGCCGCCGTCCTCGTACAGGACAAGGACCCGGTGCTCCTCTCCGGCACACTGCGGGAGCTGCTCGATGTCCCCGCCTCCGGGAAGGTCTCCGCCGAGGCGGCCCTGCTCGCCGCCCAGTGCGGCGATGTGCTGGACGCTTTGGCGCAGGCGTCCGTGGACGCCGACGGCGACCCGATGGGCACGCGGATCACCGAGCGCGGCCGCTCGCTGTCCGGCGGCCAGCGCCAGCGGCTCGCACTGGCCCGATCGCTGGTCACCGACCCCGAGGTGCTCGTTCTGGACGAGCCCACGTCCGCCGTGGACTCGCACACGGAGGCGCGGATCTCCGAGTCGGTGAAGGGGCTGCGGATCGGCCGCACCACCGTCGTGTTCGCCTCCTCACCGCTGCTGCTCGACCGCGCGGACAGGGTGGTGTTCGTACACGACGGCAAGGTCGCCGCGGTCGGCTTGCACCGCGAGCTTCTGCACGGCAACACCGACTACAGGGCGGTCGTCACCCGCGAGACCGAGGAGGAACACCTCGACGTCCGCGATGCCATCGACGAGCTGGAAGTACGGGAAGAGATCGAGGAGTCGGCGTGATCGGCGTGTCACCACCGCAGTACGACCCGGCGGCCCCGGAGACGGCGGCGACCCTGCCCGTCGGGACGCCGGCGACCGTGCGGGCGTACGTCCGCGAACTGTTGCGGCGGCACCGCACGGCCTTCGTGCTGCTGGTGTCCGTCAACGCGGTCGCGGTGTTCGCCTCGATGGTCGGCCCCTATCTGCTGGGCGGCCTCGTCGAGGATCTCGCGGACGGGGCGCGCGAGCTCCATCTGGAGCGCACCGCCGCTCTGTTCGCGCTCGCTCTGGTCGTCCAGACCGTGTTCGTACGGCTGGTACGGCTGCGCGGCGCGATGCTCGGCGAGGAGATGCTGGCCGACCTGCGCGAGGACTTCCTCGTGCGGTCCGTCGGGCTGCCGCCGGGTGTCCTTGAGCGGGCCGGGACAGGCGATCTGCTCTCCCGGATCACCACCGACATCGACCGGCTGGCCAATGCGATGCGCGAGGCCGTGCCCCAGTTGGCGATCGGCGTGGTGTGGGCGGCTCTGCTGATCGGCGCTCTCACGGTGACCGCGCCGCCGCTGGCGCTCGCCGTGCTCGTCGCCGTTCCGGTGCTGGTGCTCGGCTGCCGCTGGTACTTCAGGCGGGCGCCGTCGGCCTACCGTTCGGAGGCGGCCGGGTATGCGGCGGTCGCCGCCGTGCTGGCGGAGACCGTGGACGCCGGGCGGACCGTCGAGGCACACCGCCTCGGCGGACGCCGGGTAAGGCTGTCCGAGCAGCGGATCAGGGAATGGACGGCCTGGGAGCGGTACACGCTCTACCTGCGGTCGGTGCTCTTCCCCGTCGTCAACGTGACCCATGTGACGATCCTGTGCTCGGTTTTGCTGATCGGCGGTGGCTTCGTCCTTCAGGACTGGATCACTGTCGGGCAGCTCACCACGGGCGCTTTGCTCGCCCAGATGCTGGTCGACCCGGTCAACCTGATCCTGCGCTGGTACGACGAGCTCCAGGTCGCCCAGGTCTCGATCGCCCGGCTCACCGGCGTACGCGACATCGAACCGGCCGCCGGCGAGGCGGACATCGTGCCGGACGGCCGCGATGTCCGCGCGGACGAGGTGCATTTCGGGTACCGCGAGGGCGTGGACGTGCTCCACCAGGTGTCCCTGGACGTCCCGCCGGGCACCCGGATCGCGCTGGTCGGCCCCTCAGGCGCGGGCAAGTCGACGCTGGGCCGGTTGCTCGCGGGGATCTACGCCCCGCGGGCGGGCCGCGTCACGCTCGGCGCCGCCGAGCTGTCCAGAATGCCCGCGGAGCGTGTGCGCGAGCATGTCGCGCTGGTCAACCAGGAGCACCACGTCTTCGTGGGTTCACTGCGCGACAACCTGCGCCTGGCCCGTACCGGTGCGACCGACGTGGAGCTGTGGGCCGCGCTCGGGGCGGTCGACGCGGACGTCTGGTCGCGTGGACTCGACGACGGCCTGGACACCGAGGTCGGCTCGGGCGGCCTCTCGCTGACCCCGGCGCAGGCCCAGCAGATGGCCCTGGCCCGGCTGGTTCTCGCGGACCCGCACACCCTGGTCCTGGACGAGGCGACGTCCTTGCTGGACCCGCGCGCGGCCCGGCATCTGGAGCGGTCCCTGGCCCGCGTCCTGGACGGCCGTACGGTCGTGGCGATCGCCCACCGGCTGCACACCGCCCACGACGCCGATGTGATCGCGGTCGTCGAGAACGGGCGGATCAGTGAACTGGGCTGTCACACCGACCTGGTGGCTTCGGACGGGGCGTATGCGGCCCTGTGGAGGTCCTGGCATGGATAGCCCGTACGACGGGGAAACGACGGCCGGCCGGGGGGCGGTTCCGGACCTGACGGAGGCGGGGGAACGCCACATCGACGTCAGGCTCCTCGCCAGAACCAGGGCGTCGCGGGGGTACATGGAACCGCTGCCCGGAGGGCGCGTTCTCCTGAGCCGGACACCCGTCACCCCCGGGGGGACATGGAGGCTCGAGGTCCATGAGCGCGAGAGCCTCCTCCGGGGCGAGGTCTTCCTCCTGGGGCGGTCGCAGCCCCTGTCGTCGCTGACACTGCCGTCCCCGTCGGCGTGGCCCGTACCGGACGGCAGCTTCGTGGTGACGGACGGGACCACAGTGTGGTCCGTGGCTGCCGACGGGAGCAGGCACTGGCAGCTCACGGACGAGCTCCGCCCCGTGGGAGCCGAGTGGTTCCGGGTGCGGGGGACGCCTTCGGTGAGCCCGGACGGTTCGCTGGTCGCCGTGGTGGTGTCGATGCCCGTCACCGAGCGGTCCGAGCCGTCCGCGCCGGTGTCGTTCGTCCATGACGGCCCGCAGCCGAGCCCGTCCTCCTCGGACGTCCTGCTGCTTCTGGACACGACGTCCGGTGAGGTGCTCCAGCGGCTGGCGGTGGCCGTCGAGTCGGTCGACAGCAGGCTGCTGTGGCATCCCGACGGTGCCTTGCTCGCCGTGTCCTGCTGGGGACTGTGGCACAGCTGGACCACGCACTGGTTCGAGGTACGCCGCAATGCGCTGCACCGCCTCGGCGGCATGACGATGGGTGAGGCAGCGGCATTCGTTCCCGGATCCTCCCGGCTGCTCACGGTGCGGCGCGCCGAGGGCTTCGCCCTGGACGACGACGTGAACGCGCTCGCGTCCTACGACACGCTGACCTCCGAGCGGCTTGCCCATGTCGACCACGGAAAGCTGCTGATCGCCCCGGACAGCGTGCAATACGCCGATCTCCATCCCCTGGACGCCACGCGTGTGATCCTCGAGAGCAGCCGCCTTCTCGGGGACTCGTCGCGCTGGGAGAGCGTGCACTGGCTGTGCGACGCGGACTCGCTGCTGCCGCTGGGGCGCCTGCGGTATCCGCAGGGCCCGGTCCCCCCGGTGGTACGACCGCTCGGGGACGGCACCTGGCTCACCCGGCAGGGCTCGCGGGTGCACCACTGGTCACTGTCCTGAGAGCCATACGGCCCGGGCGCGCACCGCGGTGCCCGGGCCCGGGGCAGCGCGAGCCCCTTCAGATGAAGTTCAGCGCCGCCGCTCCGCCCACTCCCCCGAGCAGCATGAACGCCGGCATCAGGACCTTCAGCTCCACCCAGCTGCCCGCCCGGAAGCGCATCGCCTTCGGCGGCCCGATCGGGTACCAGCGCTTGCGGCCCACCGGAATCGGCCACAGGATCGGGCAGCCCGAGACCGTCAGGGCGTCGCCGATGTCATGGACCAGGGCGCCGAGCACGATCGGGAGGCCGAGCCACAGGTACTCCTGGCCAGGGGCCGTGAACAGCCAGTCCGCCCCGTTGCCCGGCTTGTCCAGGACTCCCGCCAGGATCCATGCGCTCGTCGCCCCGAGGAGCCAGACCAGGACGTCGCTCGAGACGCGGGCGGCACGCCACAGCAGGCCCTCGACCGCGAGCACCAGGTGGACGAACAGGATCGCGAGGACCGCCCACCGGCCGCCGAGGATCGCGAGCGCGGAGGCGCCCCCACCGATCAGCACCGCCCAGAGCCAGGTGTGCGTGAGGGTGCGGTGGCCTCCGGTCCTGCGCTTGTCG
Organism: Streptomyces sp. NPDC002889; assembly: GCF_042888425.1. Classification (NCBI taxonomy): domain Bacteria; kingdom Bacillati; phylum Actinomycetota; class Actinomycetes; order Kitasatosporales; family Streptomycetaceae; genus Streptomyces; species Streptomyces sp. NPDC002889. The sequence goes on along the minus strand of NZ_JBIAPT010000014.1, from coordinate 196,763 downwards.
CCGGGTTTCTTTGTCGCCTTGTAGACGGCGTACGACAGCTTGTCGACGATCTCGCACAGCCCCCGTGACACCGGACCGAAGGCTCGCGAGATCGTCGCTGCCTTGTGGTCGAGGTCCGGCGCCAGCGCCGCGCCCGCGCAGATCAGCGCTCCGACGACGAGGACCGGCCACGGCATCGGATGACCGGCGGCAGCGGTCGCCGCGCCCACCCCCAGCCAGGCAGCCGCCCCCGACAGAGAGTGCGCCGGTCCCATCATGTGCGTGTCCCCGCCCCGTTGCAGTTGTGGTGAAGCCCAGTTGACAGGGCAGGGTACCGCCCGTGATCTTGCCGACGACGGCCGGTTCCCTCATCCGGGGAGAAGCCAGGCAAGATGGGGGGCGTGACCCTTATCGATCAGCTGCCGCCCGACGCCGACCCCGATGCCCTCTTCGAAGCCTTCTCCTCGTGGGCCGAAGGCCAGGGCATCACGCTCTACCCGGCTCAGGAGGAGGCGCTGATCGAGGTGGTATCCGGTGCCAACGTGATCCTTTCCACCCCCACCGGCTCGGGAAAGAGCCTGGTCGCCGCAGGTGCGCACTTCACGGCGCTGGCCAATGACCAGGTGACCTTCTACACCGCGCCGATCAAGGCGCTGGTGTCGGAGAAGTTCTTCGACCTGTGCAAGCTGTTCGGCACGGAGAACGTCGGCATGCTGACCGGCGACGCCTCCGTGAACGCCGACGCTCCGGTGATCTGCTGCACTGCCGAGGTGCTCGCCTCCATCGCGCTGCGGGACGGCAAGGCCGCTGACATCGGCCAGGTCGTGATGGACGAGTTCCACTTCTACGCGGAGGCGGACCGCGGCTGGGCCTGGCAGATCCCCCTCCTCGAGCTGCCGCAGGCGCAGTTCATCCTGATGTCGGCGACGCTCGGCGACGTCTCCCGGTTCGAGGCCGATCTCACCCGCCGTACGGGCCGGCCGACCTCGGTGGTGCGCTCGGTGAGCCGCCCGGTGCCGCTGTCGTACGAGTACCAGCTCACTCCGATCACCGAGACGCTGACCGAGCTTCTGGAGACCAAGCAGGCACCGGTCTACATCGTGCACTTCACGCAGGCGCAGGCCGTCGAACGGGCGCAGTCGCTGATGAGCATCAACATGTGCTCGCGCGAGGAGAAGGACAAGATCGCCGAGCTGATAGGGAACTTCCGGTTCACCACCAAGTTCGGCAAGAACCTCTCCCGGTACGTGCGCCACGGCATCGGCGTCCATCACGCGGGCATGCTGCCCAAGTACCGGCGGCTGGTGGAGAAACTCGCCCAGGCCGGTCTGCTGAAGGTCATCTGCGGCACCGACACCCTCGGCGTCGGCGTCAACGTCCCCATCCGCACGGTGCTGTTCACCGCGCTCACCAAGTACGACGGCAGCCGGGTGCGTACGCTGCGCGCCCGTGAGTTCCACCAGATCGCGGGCCGGGCCGGGCGGGCCGGCTTCGACACCGCGGGATTCGTCGTCGCCCAGGCGCCCGAGCATGTCATCGACAACGAGAAGGCGCTCGCGAAGGCCGGCGACGACCCCAAGAAGCGCCGCAAGGTGGTCCGCAAGAAGGCCCCGGAAGGCTTCGTAGGCTGGACCGAGAACACCTTCGAGAAGCTGATCGCCTCCGAGCCGGAGCCCCTCACCTCCCGGTTCAAGGTCACCAACATCATGCTGCTGTCGGTGATCGCGCGACCGGGCAACGCGTTCGACGCGATGCGCAAACTGCTCGAGGACAACCACGAGCCGCGCAAGAACCAGCTGCGCCACATCCGCCGGGCCATCGCCATCTACCGCTCGCTGCTGGACGGCGGGGTCGTGGAGCAGCTGGAGACGCCAGACGCCGAGGGCCGCACCATCCGGCTCACCGTGGACCTCCAGCAGGACTTCGCTCTCAACCAGCCGCTGTCCACGTTCGCGCTGGCCGCCTTCGAACTGCTGGACCCGGAGTCCCCGTCGTACGCCCTGGACATGGTCTCGGTCGTGGAGTCCACCCTGGACGATCCGCGCCAGATCCTCGCCGCCCAGCAGAACAAGGCCCGTGGCGAGGCCGTGGGCGCGATGAAGGCGGACGGCGTCGAGTACGAGGAGCGGATGGAGCGGCTGCAGGAGGTCTCGTACCCCAAGCCGCTCGAGGAGCTGCTGTGGCACGGGTACAACCTCTACCGGAAATCGCACCCGTGGGTCGGCGACCATCCGGTGTCGCCGAAGTCGGTCGTCCGTGACATGTACGAACGGGCGCTGTCCTTCACGGAGTTCACCTCCCACTACGAGCTGGCCCGCACCGAGGGCATCGTGCTGCGCTATCTCGCGAGCGCGTACAAGGCGCTCGACCACACCATCCCGGACGACCTGAAGACCGAGGACCTCGAGGATCTGATCGCCTGGCTGGGCGAGATGGTCCGCCAGGTCGACTCCAGCCTGCTGGACGAGTGGGAGCAGCTCGCCAACCCCGAGGTGGAGACCGCCGAGGAGGCGCAGGAGAAGGCCGACCAGGTCAAGCCGGTCACGGCGAACGCCCGTGCGTTCCGGGTGCTGGTACGCAACGCGATGTTCCGGCGGGTGGAGCTGGCCGCTCTCGACCACGTCGCCGCGCTGGGCGAGCTGGACGGCGAGTCCGGGTGGGACGAGCGGGCGTGGGGCGAGGCACTGGACGCGTACTGGGACGAGTACGACGACCTGGGCACCGGCCCCGACGCCCGCGGCCCGAAGCTGCTCGCGATCGAGGAGGATCCGGCACACGGGCTGTGGCGGGTGCGCCAGACCTTTGCCGACCCGAACGGCGACCATGACTGGGGAATCAGCGCGGAGGTCGATCTCGCGGCCTCCGACGAGGAAGGCCGGGCCGTCGTGCGCGTCACGTCCGTCGGGCAGCTGTGAGAGGACAGTGTCGATGACCAACCCCGCCGAACGGCTCGTCGATCTGCTCGACCTGGAGCAGATCGAGGTCAACATCTTCCGCGGGCTCAGCCCCAACGAGTCGCTGCAACGGGTCTTCGGCGGGCAGGTGGCCGGCCAGGCGCTGGTCGCTGCCGGGCGGACCACCGACGGCGAGCGCCCGGTGCACTCGCTGCACGCCTATTTCCTGCGGCCGGGACGCCCCGGAGTGCCGATCGTCTACCAGGTCGAACGGGTGCGGGACGGCCGGTCGTTCACCACCCGCCGGGTCACCGCGGTGCAGGAGGGCCGGACGATCTTCAATCTGACGGCGTCCTTCCACCGGCCCGAGGAGGCAGGCTTCGAGCACCAGCTGCCGCCGCGGCTGGAGTTCCCGGAGCCGGAGACGCTGCCGAGCGTCACCGACGAGATCCGCGACCATCTGGGCGCGCTGCCTGAGGCGCTGGAGCGGATGGCCCGCCGCCAGCCCTTCGACATCCGCTATGTCGACCGGCTCCGCTGGACCGAGGAGGAGGTCAAGGAGGCGGATCCGCGCAGCGCTGTGTGGATGCGCGCCGTGGGCCCGCTGGGCGACGACCCCTTGGTGCACACCTGCGCGCTGACGTACGCGAGCGACATGACGCTGCTGGACGCGGTCCGTATCCCGGTGGAGCCGCTGTGGGGGCCTCGGGGCTTCGACATGGCCTCGCTGGACCACGCGATGTGGTTCCATCGGCCGTTCCGCGCGGACGAATGGTTTCTGTACGACCAGGAGTCCCCGGTCGCCACAGGCGGCCGGGGACTGGCACGCGGCCGGATCTACGACCGGCACGGCCGGTTGCTCGTCTCGGTGGTGCAGGAGGGGTTGTTCCGCAGGCTGGGCGAGTGACCGTGGCCCGGCGTGCGCTACTTCTTGACCGGGTCGAGGCAGAGGACGAACTTCTCGGCGTCCCACTCCTGCGCGAGCGCGGCCTCGCCGACCGTGCAGGAGTTGACGTCGAAGGTGTTCTCGACGACCTTGACGACCTTGTAGTTGGCCTCCTTGTCGTCGCACTTCTTCGTCTCGACATCGGGGGCGTTGTCGGGCCCGGTGACCTTGACGCAGTCTCCGGCCTCGGCGCGCACCGGGGAGTCGAAGACGTAGCCGACGCCGAGCTTCACCACGACGGCGACGACGATCAGGGCAACGACACCGAGGAACTTCTTGAGCTTGCTCGGCTTGGCGGGCGCGGGGGCGTCGCCGGGTATGGGCCCGCCCTGCGGGGTCTGCTGCGGGTCCTGCGTGGCATCGGGGGGCGTCGGCACGGCCATGGGAGTCTTCCTCGGGGTTGCATGCTGATCGAACGCGCGCACGCTACACGAAGAATAAGAACCGTATAAACACAGGTATGAAGGAGTCCTTGATGTCCCTTTATGACATCCCGCTGCGCACTCTGACGGGCGAGGCGACGTCCCTGGCCGAGTACCGGGACCAGGCGGTCCTGCTGGTCAATGTCGCGTCCCGGTGCGGTCTTACACCGCAGTACGCGGGTCTGGAGCGGCTGCAGAAGGAGTACGGCGACCGGGGCTTCACCGTCCTCGGCGTGCCCTGCAACCAGTTCGCGGGCCAGGAGCCGGGCGACGCGGATGAGATCCAGTCGTTCTGCTCGGCGACGTACGGGGTGACGTTCCCGATGCTGGAGAAGACGGATGTGAACGGCGACGGCCGGCACCCGCTGTACACAGAGCTGACGAAGGTCGCAGATGCCGACGGCGAAGCCGGGGACATCCAGTGGAACTTCGAGAAGTTCCTGATCGGCGGGGACGGTACGGTCGTTGCCCGGATCCGCCCGCGCACGGAGCCCGAGGCCCCGGAGGTCGTTGCCGCGATCGAGGCGCTGCTGTCGGCCTGAGCCCTGGTGAAAGCGTCTGTGGCGCACTGCGATGTCGGCTCCGTTCCCCGTGCGGGGAGCGGAGCCGACGTCACATCAGGAACGTCAGCGGATCGGCATGCCCGAAAGGGTCCGGGCGATCACCAGGCGCTGGATCTCGCTGGTGCCTTCGAAGATCGTGTAGATCGCCGCGTCGCGGTGCATGCGCTCTGTTCAAGGGCCCGCACCCCCGGCAAAGTCCGTGGTTGAGCGCTTTTCGTTCGGCGTTTCCCCGGACTGATCCGCGTTCCTCCGGTATGAAGGCGGGAGATCATCTCCCAGAAATCTCCCAGGGATTGGTGGGCCGCGACCGGGCGCCACGGTGAAGAATGAGCGCGAGCCCCCCTCCGCGATTCGGAGGGGGGCTCGCCGTGCGCCAAGGGTCGCCAACGAACGGGCCATTCTTGGACTGACCCCGGCGCGTCTTGGGGGTAGACCGCTCCCTATGCCTAACGGATGCAAGAGCCAGGAGGTTGTTCACTCGTTCGAGTGAACATACGTTCGATCGCCGCACGCTGCTGCGAGCCCTGCGACCCATGCCAGGACATCGCAGAGCTGCTCGGCCTGGTGACCAGATCCGGCCACTATGACTTGTGCCAGCTCCCATACCCCGGATCAAGATCGTAAAAAGCATGCCTGCATAGGCTGACTCATGATCGTCGGGCGCCGACTGTTTGTCGAGTGCCAGGAGTACCCAGCGAACCCGTCCCGCCGTGGATCACTGAGGAGCGAAGACGTATCGGAGTCCGGGTACGCCTGGCCCGCGAGTACGCCAACCTCACCCAGGAAGGGCTGGCTGAGCTGTCCGGGGTAAAGCGGCTCACCCTCCAGAACATCGAGTCCGGCGCCACGGACACCCGCATCAGCTGGCTGCTGCGAATCGCCCGCGCTCTCGGCATCCATGTGGCAGATCTCCTCAGGTGAGCGGGCCGGCTAGGAGCGTTAACGTTCACTCACTGGCCTTACCGGTGGCAACCCTTTGGCAACGTGGTTTCCTAAGCCGAGACCAACATGTGATCAACTGTGTGGCCAGTCAGCAGCAGTCGGCCAGATTCTTGTCTCTGAGGCAAGAAGTCGCAGCTCAGCGCCGCCGCTGTCCGCTGCAGGTGCGGTGCCGCCAGTTGTCGGGTCGTGCGCCGGACGCAGAGAACTGGGGGACGAGGACGCCGTCCGCCCGGATGGGTCTGTCGCAGCAGCAGCACAGCTGGCCGGCGGTCATGCGTGTGCCCTGGCCTGGCGGGGTGGCGTCGGTAGGATTTGTCATGGCGATGCTCCGTCGTAGCAGCGTCCGAGCCCCGGGCCGGTGACACGGCCGCGGGGGTTTATGCTGCTCAGAGACTACCGCTACATGCCGCCCCATAGTGCACCATGCGGCCACCTGCGGACGCTCGGCGCACCGGGTCGCCATACGTTCCGGCCATGAGCTCCGAGCCCATCGAGTACGTGTACATGCGGGTCGCCGACACTGTGGAGGCGGAGATCCGCACTGGTCGACTGCCTCACGGGGCGAGGCTTCCGAATGAACGCGACATGGGTGTCCAGTACGGGGTGGCGCCGGGCACGGTGCGGCGGGTAGTCCGGGAGCTGCGGGACCGGGGCCTGGTCGTGACGCTGCCGAACAAGGGGACGTTCGTGGTGCGCCCGGCCGAGGGCAGCGCCGGCTGACGTAGTCTTCCGCCGTGGCGATCGAACTGACTGACGAACTCCTCGAGCTGCAGCGCGCTGCCGATGCGGCGCGCGACCAGGCGACGGGGGCGGGCTACTCCCCGAGGGCGTGGCGGCCGTGGCAGGACGCGGCGGCAGCGGTACAGGCCGCGGTCACAGCGCACGCGGCGGCGACCGGGCTGAACCGGTACGAGGTCGAGCAGGCGCTCAAGGCGGCCGTCCGGCAGCCGGCCGAGGGCTGACAGCAGCAAGCCCCGTCGCCTTGCATCAGGGGCGACGGGGCCAGAAGCAACCACCGCACTTGCTCGGTGGATTGATAGGGCCATGCTACGGGCGGGCACCGACAACGGCGGGGCTACGGCCAGGCCGCCAGCTCTCGATCGCCCACCTGGTCGGTGAGGGTGATGCGTGCCCCGGTGACGCTGCCGTACTCACCGATCCAGCTCCGGAACTTGCGGTCCGCAGTCTCCCGGTTCTCCCACCAGCCGTGCATCGCGGGCTGGCCGTCGATGGTGAGGGCGAGGCAGTAGCGCTGCTGGTCAGGCTCGGGCATGCCCCCAGCATGGCAGTCCGGACCGACAGCCGTAGACTCGAACATGTGTCCGACCCGCTGCCCAACGTCTCCCGCCTCGACAAGCTGCGCATCGTGGAGCAGTACCAGGCGCACCAGCTCGAGCGCACCCGGGCTGCCATCAAGCAGCTCGAGGCCGAGGAGGAACGCCGGCACAAGCAGGAGCGGGCCGCACGGGAGGAATCGTCGTGGAAGATCGAACCGTCCCGCGCCAAAGCCGATGCGGCGTTCGCGATCCTGCACCGCGGCGGCTGCCACATGTACAAGAATCCGATGGGCTGGCTGGACCGTGATGAGGCGCTGATCGCCCTGGCGGAGCCGGACATCGAGGCGTGCGGGATCTGCCGGCCCGACACGGCGCTCGGCATCCTCGACTAGCCTGACCTGTAGACAGGTCTACAGGTCATCTGTAGAGTGGTCTACAGAAGGGGCGAGGGTCGCACCCGGAGGGGACCACCATGCTGCTGACGATCACCAACCGGACCGGTGACTACTACGGCGACGGCAGCAGCAACCACATCTGGGAGACCCACGACAGCGACGGCACCCTCATCGCCGAACTGTACGTATCCACCGCGCGCAACGAGATCATGAACATCTGGGTCGCCGAAGACCACCGCGGCGAGGGCCACGCCCGCGCCCTGTACGAGACCGCCACCGACCAGATGGACGTCTTCCACGCACCGGCCGCCCACCGCTCACCCGAAGGCAACGCCTTCGCCGAGGCCGTCGGCGGCGAGAGCGTCGCCCCTTACGCCTGCGACTGCTACGCCTGCGACTCTCAGGAGGACTGACCCACATGCAGAGCTACGAACTCGAAGCCTGGCTAGGCGACGACCACGGCCTGAGCGACGAGCAGATCACCGAACTCCTTGACCACGCCGACGAGATCGCCGAGCGGTACCCCGACCCGGACGACAAGCCCGAGCGCGACGCCGCCCTATCCGCTGCCTACCGAATTCTCATCGGCGAGCACAACGTGGTCGAGCAACTCGCCACAGAGCGGGCCGCAGCCAAAGCCGCCGAGGCGTGCGCCCTGGCCGGCCTCCGGCAGCTGGCCATCATGCAAGCCCGAGCTGGCGAGAGCGAGTCTGGGTTCGCCCGCCGCGCCAACGTCGACCGCATGGCCGTCCGCAAGTGGCTCGACAAGCGCTGACGCGCCCGCACATGCGCCTGCCCTCCCGTGGGGAGCCGGGAGGGAGCGCGCCCCGCCCGGCCTGCCAGTCCGGGCGGGGCAAGGGGTGGCAGTCCCGACGGGGGTGCGGGACCACCAGATGCGCACAGCATGCACCCGCACATGCCCCAGGCATAGACGCGTGCACGAAGAAGGCCCACTCCGCCGGGCGGGCGTACCTAGACTCGGAAGATGCCTCGGATCACCAGGCCACCCGTTCCTCACGTCATCGACGGTGAGGACAGGTCGCTGGGCGGCAGCGCACTGTACGTGGACCTGGTCCCCTCGACCTGCTGGGGAAGCGCCGGCCGCACGGTCCTTGCCACGCAGTACGAGTGGGTGCGTATCCGCAGGATGGTCTACGAACGGGCCGGGGACGCTTGCGAGATCTGCGGCAACACGAGGGAGTCCCTGGCTGCGGCCGGCGTCGCCCCGCGCCTTCACGCCCATGAGCGGTACTCGTACAAGAAGGTGCGAGGCCGACGGATCCAGCGCCTGGAGAGGCTGGTCTGCCTGTGCATCCTCTGCGACGAGGTCACACACATCGGGCGCGCCAGCCTCGCCGGTGAGCAGTACTTCCTCCGCGCCAAGGAACACGCGAAGGCCATCAATGGGTGGTCCAACAGGGAGTTCGACAAGCACCTCAAGGCAGCCACGAAGCTATGGGCGCAGCGGAGCAAGTACGAGTGGGAGCTTGATGTGACCGTGCTGAGGAACGCTGGCGCCCGGCTACTGCCAGTGCCTTGCGCCTAGCGGCACGACAGAGCCCCTGCCGACGGGGGACGTGCAGCAGGGGCTCAGGCGCCACGCTACTGCGCGGCGCTGACAGCGGGCCGGTGTCCCGCCTTGAGTTCGGGCACGTACTTGTAGAGCGTGGTGCGGGAGATGCCGAGCAGCTTGGCGATCGAGGCGATCGATGCCTCCGGGTTCGCCAGCATGGACCGTGCATGGAGGATCTGCTCCTCCGTCATGGCCGGAGGCCTGCCAAGCCTCTGCCCTCGAGCTCGGGCTGCGGCGAGACCCTCATGGGTGCCTTGGATGATGAGCTCGCGGATGAACTCGGCGAGGGCGGCGAAGACGTGGAAGACGAGTCGGCCGCCAGGGGTCGTGGTGTCGAGCGCTTCATGTAGGGAGCGGAAACCGATGCCGTCCTTGCGGAGCCCGCCCGCGATGGTGATGAGGTCCTGGATGGAGCGGCCGAGTCGGTCGAGTGAGGGGACGACGAGGGTGTCGTTGGGGCGCAGATAGTCGAGCGCGTACTTGAGCTCTTCGCGTTCGGCGTTCTTGCCGGACTTCTTGTCGGAGAAGATTCGTTCGCATCCGGCTGCCTTGAGGGCGGCGATCTGCCGGTCGAGGTTCTGGCCCTTTGTGCTGACGCGGGCGTACCCGATGAGGGCACCTCCGCCGCCGACCGGGGCGAGGAGGTCAGGGGTGTCGGTCTGCATGGGTCCATTGTCCACAAAAGGGTGGTGGTGGGTTAGTGGACATCGAGACTTTCTGTACATCCTTTTTGGACAAGTGGACGGGTGACTATGTCCGTTTCGAGCGTGGCCTGTCCAACTAGCCAACAACCGATCGATTGTTGGACAGGTGGCTTCCCGGACACAACGAAGAGCCCCCTCCCGCCGGTTGACGGGAGGGGGCCTGTGCGTCCGGCTCAGTAGTCGCCTGACTGTCGCAGGTCGTTGGTCACCTGGTCCAGCAACTCGGGGCAGTAGTACTTCACTCCGAGCACGACCACCTCGTGGGCGTCTGCCTCCAGCGTGCCCCACTCCATTCCGATCGGGTACAGGTGCGCGCCGTCCAGCCCGAGCGTGTGGTCGACGCTGTGCCCCTTCTCGAATTCGGCGCACCACTTGGGCGGGTACTGGCGGATCTCGACGTCCATGGGGCCCTTCTCGCGCCAGCTCTCGAAGTTGCGGTCGTGCACCGCGCCGAGGAACTGCTGCTCCGGGCTGAGGCTGGGCGACTTCTTGGCGACGGGCTTGGCGTCGGTTTCTGCTCCGCTGGAGCATCCGGCGAGAGCGGCGACGAGCAGGGCAACGGTGGCGATCGCGGTGCGGGTGTGCATGGGTCTCCCAGGGGTGCGGGTCCGTCTGGGCATCATCGGGCTGCGCGGGCAGGCACGTCCCCTGTGTGACGCAATGGTTACCTGACGCAACAGACCCCCTCCCGCCGGTTGGCGGGAGGGGGCTTCGTCCCTCGGGGGTCACTTCGTACCGTTGTCTTTCTTGCCGCGCTTGACCCAGCGGGCGACGGTCTGCACGGTCGCCGTGTCGAGGGTGGCGAGGCTGCGGACGGCGGCTGTGTCGGCGCCGGTCTTCTCCACCCCGGCCTCGGTGAGCGCCGCATCCAGAAGCACCATGTTCTCGGCCTGCCCCGGTGGTTCCTCCGGTGGGCCTGGTCGTGTGGGCGGGGCCGGCTCCGGTTGAGGTTCGGCAGCGCCCATGTCGACGAGGGTGTCGGCATCCGCACCCCCGTGATCCACCCGGCGCTGCACCGGGCGCTCCCGCGGCAGCTTCTCGTCCGCCATTCGCACTCCAGTTCTCACGCGTCGATGTGGTGGATGTACTGGCGGGCCCTCTCCGACAACGGCTCAGCAGTAGGCGGCTCCAGCCCAGCCCGCCGGATATGCAGCACCAGGCCACGGACCCGGCCGACGAGCCAGCCGATCGCCTCGTCCTGATCGGCGATCCGCTGCCGCTGCGTCTCAGCCTCCGCCTCACGCAGCTGGACGCGGCGCTCGAGGCGTTCGATCGCCTTGCCCTGCTGCTCCGTGATGGCGACGAAATCGTCGCGGCGCTCCTGCTTCGGTGTGCGCCGTGCAGAGCGAGCCGCCCACACGCCCGCGCCCGCGGTAGCGACGGATACGCCGACCGACGCCCAGGTCTCAGGATTCATAGGGAGGCTCCGCGCTCTTTCGGCGGGGCGGCTCCTGCCACCCCAGCACCACCATGATCGGGACGGTGATGGCCGCCCACACCGCAGCCGCAGCCCATCCCCGCGGGTACCCCCCCAGCAGCCACGAGGCGAGGTACGACGCCATCCACGGCACCACGATGACGACGAGAGCGCAGAAGCCGGGAGCGTCCCGCCCCTGCGGCAGCCACGCGCACACCAGGGCAATCAGCCCGGCAGCGATCCAGCCCCACGCCCACACCTGCAGCGGCGCCCACGACAGCAGCAGCGCCAGGCCACGCTGTTCCGGCTGCGGCTGTACGAGCTGCCCCCAGCCGATGAGCAGCCAGACGACGCCGTAACAGGAGAGGATCGCGCCGCGGCGGCCAAGCATGCGCATCAGCCGCCGCAGCAGACGGCACCGCACTCAGACCCCAGAGAGCGAGGACTTGGCCGGCGTCGGGGAGACCTGCCCGCGGGTGAGGAGTCCGAGGACGGCGAGGACTACGGCGTTGAGGGCGCCGACGGTCTCAGGCCCAACCTCGAACCCGTAGGCAGCGAGGAGAGCGACCGCTGCGGCGACGAGACCGGTGAACGCGCTGGGGGCGATCGGCCGGGTCATGGCCGCAGTGACAGCGGCGAACACGGCGGACAGCACGGCGACGAGGGCACCGGCCTGCTCGCCGCTGAGGCCGACGTTGAAGGTGACCAGCAGCGACAGGGCGGCGCTGATCGTGGCGATGACGAGCGCAGGCTCGCGCCCGAAGATGGTCTTCATGAGGGGATCCGTTTCTGCGTGGCCTGGCCCAGGGCAGGGTCAGGAAGTCGAGGTGTCGGCGACGTCGAGACGGATGTCCACCGACTCGATCGCGGCAGTCAGTTCGGCGACGATCGCGGCAGGGTCGAGGTCGCCGACATCGGCGGCGAGTTTGGCGACCGTGTCGACGAGCTGCTTGTTCACGGTGGCCATGACGTCGAGGCGCTTCTCGACGGCGCGGACGCGGGCGTTGGTGTCCTTGGTGTACGAGTCGAGGCGCCACGTGGGGTTGGTCTTGACGTCGGGGGCGTCGGGCGGCGCGGTGATGGCGTCGAGTGCGAGTACCTTCCGTGCGATCTTCTCGATCTCGGCATCGGTGAGCGGCACGTCTTCCTCCTGCGGGCTGGGCTTGATGCCGGTGGCGTGGGCGAGGACGCGGGCGAAGTCGATGTCGCCCGGGTCGCCGTGGTCGTTCTCGGGTACGTGCTGGTGGCCGAGCCAGCCGTAGTAGGCGTTCCACTGGGAGCCCGACAGGCGGACCCCGTTGGCGCCGTAGGATCCGCCGACCTGGCCCTTGTTGTAGGGCTTCCACGTGACGGTCGAGCGCAGCGCCACGTTGTGCTCGTCGTGCGCCCACTTCACGAACTTGGCGAGCTCGGCCAGTGCCCAGTCGGGGGCGTCGGGCCAGAAGATGTAGTCGACGCCGGCGCGCTTGCCGTCCCAGCTGGTGGCGTGGCGTTCGTCGCAGGTGCCGACGAGCTCGATCTGCACTGCGTTCGCGGTGTTCGTGTCGACACCGCCGCTGCGATTGACCAGGGCGCGGCTCGAGACGTCGAAGTCGAAATGCTGGTACCAGCGCAGGCGCCGGTTCGGGATGTCGGGCAGCGCGGTGAAGTTGGGGGCCGACGCGCCGCTGCCGTAAGAGGGGACAGTCCGGCCCTCGGTGGTGTGGACGACGCCGACGTTCGACTCCATTGCGGAGCCGCCGTACTTCGTCTGCCACCAGTACGCGGTCGACGCTCCCGGGTAGCGCTGCGGGCCTGTCTTGGCCATGCGGTCCCCCATTCAGGGCATGAAAAAAGGCCCTGGTGGGCCGGAGTTGGTTGAGGTCAGAGGCTGTACATGACGCCGTTCAAGCTCATCCACGGCGGCTTGTCCGTCGTCGTATTGGTGCCGACTGCCAACAGATGGCCGCCGGTCTGCGCGTCCACCTTCAGCGAGTTCACGGTGGACGATGCGGCCGAGCAGGCGGCGGCAATGGTCCGCAGCGAGGAGGGGCGGGCAGAGGTCGGCAGGGCCGAGTTGGTGAAAATTCCGGTGTTGGCGATGGCGCCGCCGCCGCCGGTGTAGGTGATGCCGAGTCCGCCGCGCAGCTGGACACTCAACTCGCCGTAAAAGTTGATCACCCTGTACTGGCAGGTCCCGTTCGAATTGCCGTCGTGAGAGAACCCGGCTGCCAGGCTGATGGTGGTCCACGCGGAAGCGCCGGCGGCCATGACGACCCACGCGGTGCCGTCGTACATGGTCATGAGCTTCTCGGTCTCGAGGAACGCTTGCATGCCCGCCACCGGTGACAGGACGGTCGCGTTGCGGGTCGAAGCCGAGGTGAACCGCATGACGCTCTGGGCGACGATCTCGTTCATCGCCGTGCCGATGGTCCCGATATTCGGCGCGTCCGTCAGGGCGGGGATCGCGATGCTCTGCCCGTAGTCGTCTGTTGCCATCAGCCGCTCGCCTCCTGCACCGTGACCTGGTCAAACGAGCTGGGGGCTTGCGGCGTCCACGTCTTGTGCCGGCTGATTCGCAGCGTCGGGTGAGCGGCTTTCAGCGCATTGTCGACGACGTCGACGATGGCCGCCAGATCGGCATCGGACAGCACCTCTGCCATGTCCCACGGGATCGCCAGCGACGACGAAAACAGATCGTCAGCGAACCAGTACAGCGTCAGCGGCGCGTAGTAGGAAGCGACGCCGTCGTCCGGCGGAGTGAGTGCCATGGTGGTCCTTTCAGGCTTCGCGGTACCAGCCCTGGATGGTGATCGTGCCGCCGGAGCTGACGAGGTCGGCCCCGGTGATGTTCAAGTCGCGGTTGGTTGCGTCGTTGGACGAGGTCCGCAGCCGGTCTGTCGTGCCGCCGCTGCCGCTGGTGAAGAACACGGCTTGCCCGTTGCCGACATGGCTGCCGTTCGGGCCCACCGACTCGGTGTGCATGGTGAGGACTTGGCGGGTGCCGCGGTACACGGCGGTGGGCATGTCGACCATGACGAGGCCTCCGCCGGATCCGACCGCGTTCACGGCCAGGTAGACGCAGACGTTCACGAGCCCGTTGCCGGTGCGCTGCCACCAGCCGGTGCGCGTGGTCCACGTGGCGCTGCCGGCGTTGGTGACGGTGGGCGTGTAGGTGGTCCAGTCGCTAGCGGCGGGCTGGGCCTGCCGTCCGACCGCGACCCACGCGCCGGACGAGAAGACGCTGAGGACGATGACGTCTCCGACCACCGGGTTGCGGTACATCTCCAGTCGGCGGGCGATGATGCCGTCTGTCGTGGTGATGGTGCCGTCCGTGCCGACCGTTCCCACGACGGCGAGCCGGCCGTCGCCGCCTCGGACCGTTGCGGTGCCGGAGCCGACGCGGACGGTCTCCTGCCGCATCGCGTCGGCAAGAGCCCTGGCCACCGACTGGGAGGAGCTCACGATCCCTCCTTCGCCGAAATGGTCTGCAGCGTGAAGGACCCGCCCGGCTCGAGCGGCACGGTAAAGCTGTGCACCTGGTGCAGCTCTTTACTGCCGTCGGGGTAGACGACGCGGACCACGTCGCCCGGCGCCAAGGCGGGGTTCGGCAGGCTACTGATGTCCGCGGACGCGTTCGGCGCCTTCGCTGACCGCAGCTTCAAGACGGCCGCTGACGTGCACTGCCCGGTCGTCGTCAAGGTCGAGCTGCTGTAGAAAAAGGGGCGGTGTCCGAACGGCCCGTCCCAGTAGGTGGGCGAGCCGGAATCTTCGTCGACGACGAGGTCGCTGACCGGGGCTGTGCCCGACTCCGAGTTCTCGCCTCTCGCCAGGACGCCGTTGTAGACGCCGTCGGTGGACATGCCGCGGCTGGCCTGGACGTAGGCGCCGCCCTCGCCTGCACTGATGGTCCACGCGGGGTCGACCTCGAGCAGGTCGGGCAGCACGTCGATGACGAACACACCGTCCGGGTCTGCGTACACCTCGGCGCCGAGAGCTGCGGCGATCTCGGTGACCGCGGCCCACGGGTCGCCCTCGACATCCCAGGTGCGGGCCCCGATCGTGGCGTCCACCACGCCCGATCCGGTGATGACCGTCGCGGTGGGGATGCTGCGCTGGATCAGGTCCTCGATCGCCCCGACCGCCAGGCCGGATGCCCGGTACGGCTCGGTGAATTTGTCGTCGGCGACCACACACTCGAGCGACTTGCCGCTGATGGTCACCGGCCCTTCGTCGACGTCGCCGCTGACCTCGTCGACCCTGAACACTCCGAGCGGCACGAGCTCTTGCGTGCCGTCCGTGTAGGCGACGCCGCGACTGATACGCAGCGTCGCCCCATACACGGCAAGTTTGTCCGTTGGGGACCGCGGGATCAGGCTCGTGTCGGCAAGCGTGACCGAGCAGGTGCGGCGGCACTGCGACGAGCGGTCCACCGAGACCGAGCCGCCGGTGTGCTCCAGCGTCTCCACCAGACCGTCCGTGCGGAACAGGACCACTTCGCTGATCGGGGTGTGGTCCTCGACGATGGTCTGCAGGAAGCGGTCGGAGACTGTGTACATCTAGCCTCCGATCGGCCGGTTGAAAAGCACGTCTTCCCACGTGGCGTACCGGTCGAGGGCCTCCTGCCACGTACTGAATTCCGTGAGGATGTCCTGCCAGGTGCGGCCCGCGGATCCGGCGACGCCGACGGAGACGGGCATGTCCGCCTGCCGCAGAGGCAGCGTCCACTCCCGCCACTGCTCCGGGGCGTAGGGGCTGACGCGAGCCTCGGTGACCTGGCCGACGTTGACGTACATGTCCGCGACGCCCATGCCCGGTGCGGCCTGCCACAAGACCACGTTTCCGGAGTCGAGGAGCCAGTGCAGGGCGGCCCGCTCATCGTCGTTCCGGGTCCAGACGACGAGGTCGCCCTCTAGCCCTCCACGCACATCCGAGAGGACGACCGAATTGCGCCGGCCGCGGACCCGGAACTCGCTCTGGCTGATGGGCCGCTGCCAGTCGGGCGGCTGTTTGACCAGCATCTTCATGTTGCGCTGCGGCTGGCCGGGGTCTTTGATCCAGGCTTCGTTGGCGTCGGCGTGGGTGAGCGTCACCGTGTCGGTGGTGCGGTCCGCCGTCACCACGCCGCTCGTGTCGCGGGACTCGCTGTAGTAGTAGAAGGGGACGCCGAGCGGGGCCTCGTAGTCCTCGACGACGTAGACATCCGAGGTGATGGTCGCGCGGTCGATGAGCCCGTCGGCGCCGCGCACGAGGGTGCGGGTGCCGTCCGCGGTCACCCGCCACACGGTGAGCGTGGACGTGATCGGCAGCTCCCGCAGCGTCACCGTGGTGGACGCCGTCTCATCGTGAGTGACGACCTCTTCAATCGGCAGCGAGTGCCACAGGGCTGCCTTGTCCAGGCGGACCACTGACGAGACGGAGGTGGCGGTGAGCGTGTACTCGATCGCCGCCTGCGTCGCCCCAGTCGGCGCCGTATGGGATGCCGACAGAGCCCACCAGTCCGGCGTCGGGATGGCGCCCACCGTGCTGGACGTGGCGCCAAGGTCGACATTAGCGGCGTCGTACCAGCGGATGCTGCGGGTGATGTTCCATCCGCCGGCGCTGACCTTCGCGCAGATCTCGCTCGTCCACTCCTGCCCGCCTGCGAGACCGATCGGATACTTCGCCGACCGGATCACCGACGTGGTCGCCGTGGCACTGGACACGTTCATGGAGTAGAAGCCCTCGAGCGCGTCAGTCCCCCACGGGGTGAGGCGGGCCAGGGTGGCGACGCCCGAGACCACGGTCCACGAGCCGATGCCGCGCTCGAAAGCGGCATCGTCGTAGGGCACGACGGAGCCCTCGCGCAGGACCGGGGCTGTCGTGATGACAGCCCCGTCCGTGCGCAGCACCTGCGCGGCGGTCGCCGTGTCCAACCCGAACGCCACCGAGGCGTAGGCGGCGTTGGCTGGGGCTACGCCGGATACGCGCTGCTGGTACCAACCCGTTGAGGGCGCCGACAAGTTGGCTTTCGTCGCGGCGATCTGGGCGCTCGAGGCATCGTAGAACCGCAGCTCGATCCACGCCGCGGTCCCGCTCGCCGGGGGGTTGAGGTGGGCATACCCGCGGTATTCGACGCCGGGTGTGACCGCCGCCAAATCTGTGCTGCGAAAGTTCGCGGCAGCGGTCGCCGTGACTGTCATCGTGGCGACGTGGCCGCCCACTGTGTAGCTGGTGGTCGGCCACGACACCATCGGCGCCGTGCGGGACATCGTGCAGTTGGTGACCGCCAGGTACGGCCAGCCGGTTGCCCGCTCCGACGTCTCTGTGTTCGCAGCCAGCAAGTTGCCCGTCGTCTTCCACGGAGGGCCCAGATAGATGTTGTCGAAGAATTGGTTGACGTTGCCCGCGGCGGGGGTCGAGGAGAAGATGACCTGCGCGTAGACGGCGTCGGCCGGAGCCACGTCCGCCACGGCAATCCTGTGCCACGAGGCCGAGGCTGTAGCTGTCGTCAGCGACCAGGAGATGGAGATCTCCGTGCCGAGCAGGCGGAGCCAGCGGATACCGATCCGCTCCGGCACCGTCGCACCCGACGCGTCCGAGAACGCCTCGTACTCCTGGCCTGCGACGACGCTGTAGAAGGAGGCGGTGCGGCACTGCATCTCGCCGGCCGCGACCGACTTCATGAGCAGGCAGCCGGTGGTGACCGACCCGCCCGTACCTCGGCTGATCGTGCAGTTGGTTTTCGCCACCCAGCCCGACGTGTTCGGGTCGATCGTGCTGGTCGTCTCGCTGAGGAAATTCCCGGGGATCGCCACTGTCACCCCTTCCGGCCGGCGCGCAGAGTCGACACCAGGGCCTGGTCCCGCTGGTTCATCACGCCGTGGACCTTGCCCATGAACTCGCCGGAGTCGAGGTACAGGTCGCCCTCGAAAGTGCCGCCGCCCGTCGGTGCGCTCGCAATGCGGGTCAGCGCGTTGGCCTGCGTCGTGGTGAACACCGGCTCAGGCCGGCCGGTCCCGTTGTAGGCCAGATTCATGCCCGGCTGCAGGTAGCCGCCCGAGTCGAACTTGCCTGGGCGGTACCCGTACACGTCGTTGAAGAGCATCGACATCGCTCCTCGAGCGCGCTTGCCCACCACGACCCCCTCGCCACCCCGGCTCTCCACATTCACCTTGCCAAGCGTTCCGGCCGTGTGCCCGACGCCAGCGTTCGTGATGCCCACGGTGAACGGCGACTTCCCGTTGAGCACCCAGCCGGGCGGGGCAGTCCTCCCGGAGAACGCGCCCGTCGCCCAACGGCGGGTGTGCGGGGAACGGCCCTCGAGGACGTTCTGAATCGCCGACATAAAACCGGAGCAGTCGTAGCCGGCCGGGCCGACCCCGCCCCACAGATACGGCTTGCCTGCCTGGCTCTTCGCCCAGGTCAGAGCCCGCTGAACCTTCGGGCCGCCGATACCGCCCGCACCCTTCTTGTCGGCCTCCTTGCTGTAGCCGAAGATGCTGTCGAGGATCTTCTTTGGAATGCGGCGAAGCATGCGCCCCAGGTCGGTGTCCGCGCCGGGAAATTTGGCCAGCAGTGGGTTCACCACACCGTTCAGTCCGGCTCGGGCCGACCTCTCGAGCGTGTCCCCGATCCAGCTCGCCGCGTCCTTTGCCTTGTCCCAGGCGGCGGAACCCACCCCGGAAGCGGTCTTGCCGATCCAGTCGAAGATGCCGCCGGACGCGAAGCGCTGCGTGGTGTCGTTGCCGCCGAGCGCGGGCGCCAGGGCGGCCTTCACTCCGGTCGCACCGCGGGACGAGGCGATCCGGTTCATCGTGTTGACGAACCCTGCACCGACCGCACGCGTCCACTCGGGCCGCATGATGGCCTCGCCGCCGGACAGCTCGAGCCCACCACCGGTCGGGGAGACGAACCGGTGGATGTCCTTGCCGGGGCTGTAGCCGGGCAGGACACCGCCCGTTGCCCAGCCCTTGGTCTTCATCGGATCGATCTTCGGAGCACCGAAGGCTCCAGCGATCATGTTCCAGGTCGGGACGATGCCCGCGTTGTAGATCTTGTCGATGATGAAGCGGACCGGCACCTTGGCGATTTCCTTGACCTGGGTCCAGGCCTTCTCGATGAAGCCCTTCGCGTCGTCGAAGGAATCACCGACCGCTTTCACGCCCTTTTTGATGTTGTCGAATGCAGGCTTTAGCGCTTTGTCCCACAGCCACTTGCCCTTGTCGCCGATCCAACCGAGCACGGGCTGGACATAGTCGTCCCACAGTTGCTGGATCTTGTCACCGAGCAGGCCGATGCCCACCTTGATGAAGTCCCACGCGGGCTTGATCTTCTCCCGCCACAGCCACTGCGCCTTGTCACCGATCCACGTGAAGACAGGCTTGGCGTACTTGTCCCACAGCTCCTGAACCTTGTCGCCAACAAGCTGGAACCCGGCCTTCATCAAGTCCCACGCGGGCTTGATCTGGTTCTGCCAGAGCCAGACCGCCTTCTCAGCAATGAACCCGAACACCGGGCCCAGGACGTTCTCCCACACCCATGTGGCGATTGCGGCCAGAGCCTTGAACGCCAGGACGAAGGGCACGATGAGAATCGTCAGGACGATCGTGGCGAGGATCCTCGCCGCCGCCCCGATAAAGCTGAAGACCGGCGAAAGGATCGTGTTCCACAACCATGACGCGGCCGTGCCGACCGCCTGGAAGGCAATCACCAGCCCGGAGAAAATGGGCTTCAGGACGTTGTTCCAGACGAAGAGAGCCGCCGTCTTGATGCCCTCCCAAGCGGCATTGACGATGTCGCGGAACCAGCCCCAGTTCTTGTACGCGTAGATGACCGCGGCCACCAGGGCGACGATCGCGATAATGATCAGCGTGATCGGGTTCGCGTTCATCACCAGGTTGAAGGCGATCATCGCGAGCGTCCACAGCTTCGTCGCCACCCACACCGCGTACAGCAGCTGGATCAACCAAGGCAGATTCTCCGCGATCGAGCCGATAACCCGCGCAACCGCACCCAACGTCAGGTAGAGAATCGTTGCGGCCGGAGCCAGCGCCTTCGCTACCTGCAAAACGGCGCTCAACATGTCCCGCAGCGCACTGGCGAGGATCGGCGCCATCTCTGCGGAGTAGGACAGGAATTTCTCGAACTCGGGGCTGCCCTTCAACCCGGTCGCCCAGTTTGCGAACCGGCCGGTGATCCGCTGCATCGTCGCCGAGATGGAGTCCATGTGCGGCAGGAAGGCCTGGACGATGCCGGCCATCCCTTTGAAGATCCGGCCGAAGGCGATACCGAGGCCCTCAATGGCGGGGCCGACCGACCCGGCCAGATCCTTCTTGAATGACTTCCACCACGGCGACTTGAACCCCTTGGACGCCCTGTCCTGCAGGAGCCCGATCGCCTTCGCCGCGGCCAGCACGAACGGAGTCAGCCCCGGAAGGCTGTTCTTGATCCCGTTCAGCGCCCGGGTGAAGATGGGCATCACCGCAGGCTGAAGGCTCTTCGACCAGTCGCCGAAGGCAGATTTCAGCGATACGAAGGCATTGAGGGTGCCCCGCGCCGCAGGGGTCAGCTTCGCAAGCGCGGCCTGGTACTTGGCCTGTGCGATGGCAGCCTGATCCACGCCCCCGGCCGCGGACTGCGACGCGGAGGCAATCTGACGCTGAGCAGAGGCGATGCTGTCCGCCGCCGACTGCTGCGCCGCCACCAAAGAGTCCTGGGCGCGAGCGACCGAGCGAGCGCCGTCCTCCTGAACCTTCGAGACGTTCCTGGACGCTTCGGCAACCTTCTGCTGCGCCTCGGCAATCGCCCGCTGATTCGCAACCTGCTGCTGCGCCGCCTGCGCCCGCGCCTTGCCCAGGGCCTTCTGCTGGTCAGCGACATTCCGCTCAGCGTCAGCGATGCGCTCCTGCGCGGTACGGACCGTCTCCGAGCCTTCGACGCCGGCCTTGTCCGCAGCCTTCTTCTCCGCGGTGAGTGACTTCGTCTCGGCCTGCTGCTCCTTCAGCCGCTGAACGGCCTGGTCATACGCAAGTTGGGCGCGCTGCTGGTCGACCAGTGAGGCCTTCGACCCGGCAGCCTGCACCGCACGCAGCCGGACCTGCGCCTCCTGTACGGACAGGACCGCATCCCGCTCCGACAGCTGGGCGTTCGTCAGACGGTCTCCGAGCTCCGCCAGCTCCAGCGCCGCATCCTTACGGGCCTGCGTCAGATCCTGCTGAGCCTGCCTGGCAGTCCGCTGTGCGCCGGCCAGCGACTCCTCTGCCTGAGCGACCCGCTCCGCCGCGTCCCGCTGCCGGTCCGCTGCCTGCTGCACAGCATCCGCGAGCGCCTGCTTGGCGGCCTTGACCTGCTGTGCGGCCTGCCCATTGGCCTCTGCTGCCGACCGCACCGCGTCCGCAACCGCCTGCTCTGCCTGGCCGATCTGCCTGGCGGCATTGCGGTGCGCGGCGGCCAGGGCCTGCTGAGCCCCCGCCATCTGCAGGGCCTTGGCCGCACCCTGACCAGAGGCCTGCCCGCCCTTGAGAGAGGCGTTAGTGGCAGCATCCTGGGCTGCCTTCTGTGCCTGCAGAGCACCGGCGATCCCGACGAATGCGGGAACCGCCACAGCAACCAGCGCGCCGACACCCACAGAAGCGGCTACGGCTGCCGAGCCGATCGCCCCGATGCCCGCCGCCAGGACGGGGATAGCGGGGATCACCGCTAGACCGCCGATGGCGACAGCCAGGTGTATGACCGCGGACAGTGCACCAGACGTGTCCACGTTGACACGTACCCGGTTGCCGTCGACTGCCGCCATCGCGGCCCGTACAGCAGCCAGCTGGCTCAGGGCCTCAGCGGTGTCGGCCCTCACCTGCACGTTGGGGTGCTTGGCGCCGAGCCGTGTCAGCTCGGCCTCTATGAGCTTGATCTCGGCTTTGGCGGCGGACGCCTCAATGTCGATACCGATGCGCTTGTTGGCGAGGGTTTCCATGCGGACTCGAAGGGCCTGCAGGTCCGCGTCCGCTTCGCTGGTGTTCGCATCTATGTTGATTTTCGGCAGCGACCGGAACGCCGCCTCCAGACGCGTCTTCAGCGCCCGGGAGAACGCTCCGCCGGTGTCATCACCCTGACGGACGGCAGCAGGCCGAGCAGCTCGCCCGCCCTGCGTGATACCGTCCCGCATCGCCCCACGGATCTCCGCGGTGATGCGGGCGGCGATCTGCTGGCCGATCTGCTGGCCGATGCGGGTCGCCACCGTGTTGTCGATCGCACCGGACATGGCCGGGCCGAACGCCCGGCCAGCCGCGTTACCGGCGTCCTCACCGGCACGAGTGGCCGCCGGCACCAGACCGGCGTTCAGCCGGGCATAGATCCCACGCGTGTTGGGGATGACGTCGACCTCGACCGAACCGACACTGATCGCCACGAGAGCCTCCTCTCGCGCGTCAGGCCGCGCCTCCGTTGATGAGCTGGAACAGCCGCTCCGCAGCCTGCTCGGACATCGGCTCGCGCTGCTTCGACGGACCCACTCCCGGCCGGCGCATCGGCTCCGGGCGTTTCGGCTTGCGGCCCTTACCGTCCGAGTTGGCGACCACGAGGATGTACTCGAGCTGGTGCAGCGAGTCCGTGATCCCCGCGAGGAGCTGCTCGGTCATCGACCAGCGGCCCTCTTCGGGCCGGCCGCTCCGCGCCTGCTGCTCGTAGTCCTCGGACGTCATGGCGTTCCGCAGCGCGGTCATGGTCGCGGACTCGGGCGGCAAATGCTGGATCAGGACCCGCAGCTGCCGCCACGTCATCTCGCCGCGGTGCACGTCGAGCAGGTCACGCTGGTAGTAGCGCCACAGGTCGGCCTCTACCGCCTCCGCGTGGTCCTCGACGACCGAGACAGTCCACTGGACTTTCCCACCGTCTCCCCGGCAGCCTCACCAGCGGAGTTGAGAAACTCGCCGATCTCGTCGTTGGTCGGGTCGAGATCCAGGTACAGCCCGTAGGAGTCGGCGCTGAGGACGCACTCCATGAACTCGTCCATGTCGCCGGCCTTCAGCTTTCGCTGCCAAGACTGGCGCCATGCGCCGGGCGGGACGAGCTCCAGCTTTTCGCCGCAAAGCTCGGCGGTCACGTAGTGGCCGGTGGCTTCGATCTCCTGCGCTTCGGCAGGCGTCACTTCTTTGGTCGCGGTCATGGCGCGGGCCTCCGTAGGTCAATGGCGCGGGCAAGGGAAGAAAGGATGGGCGGGCCGGGCCCGCGCCAGCAGAAAGGCCCGCCCATCCAGCTCAGGACAGCGGATCCGCGGGCGTGACCGGGATCTTGTCGACGTGGTAGACGGTGTTCCCTGCGGCGTCCGGGTACGTGGTGATCACCCACTCGAAGCCGGACATCTCGTCCTGCTTGTACGTGACGTCGCTACGCTCGTTGATCTCGCCCTCGGGGACGTAGAAGCCGCGGGCGTTGTCACCGTCGATGACGAGGAACCAGAACGCCCTGCGGTCCGGCACGGGGCTCGCGGTCTCCGCGAACGACGTGATGTCACCCACCGGCGCGAGGTCAGCCTCGTCGATGCGGTAGTGCAGCGACATCACCGGCAGGCGCGACGTCTCCCACACCGTCAGTCCGAAAGTCCTCACCGACTTGGTGATCTGTGTACGGAAAGGCGAGGTCAGCCCCCAAGGCTGGAACTCCTGCTTGTCCTCGTCCCAGCCGTTGACCAGACCGTCGTCGCTGATCGCGCCCAGCGCCTGCCACGGATCGGTCGGCTGGTCCAGTGGCGATGCGAGAGCGGCCGTGCCGACCGGGGCGACCCAGCCGCCGCCGTTCGCGCCGACCATCGTGAGATCCGCGGCGCGGGTGATTGAAACCATGATGTCTCCAGACATGGAAGAGGCCCGCGCTCGGGCGGGAACTTGAGGGGTCCGGCGCGGGCCCTGGCCGGTCAGGAGACCGGGTGACTGTGGATCGCGTAGGTGGCTCCGACACGGCGGAGCCCGGTGTTCTCGTAGGGGCGCACTGTGGGCCGGCTGATCGTGGAGACCGACCCGAACACGGCAGTCGTCGTCTTCGAGCCGCGCAGCTCTGTCAGGTAGAGGCCATGCACCTCGGCCGCGAGGGCGATCGCCTCGGCCCGGGTAGAGGCGTACACATTGACCTCGACGAGTGCTCGGTCCAGCCGGAAGCCGTCGTCGTCTCCGCCGACGACTTCGATCTGCACCGTGGGCAGTTCCTCGAGCAGGTTGTTGTCGAGCTCGTCACGGACCACCACGCCCGGGGCGACGCGATCCTGTGTCCATCCGATGAGCTCCAGCTCCACATCGACCGAGCCATCAGCGGCCATCAGCGGCCACCCGCCTGGGCAGCGCGCAGCAGGACGTGATGCGCGGGCACCCGCTCCGTGCCGTACTCCACCCAGCGGGCGTAGTAGACGGGGTTCGACACCACACCCACCGGCCGTCGCTTCCGCGATCGGCCCACCGCCTTCTTCTTCACCTCCGCATGCCACGACGCCTTGTAGGCGCCGCTATGCGGATCACCGGGGCCACCTACAGGGGATATCGCCTCGGCAACACCCTTGATCACCTCGGCTCGGCGCAGCATCTCGGAAGCGATCATCGGAGAGTTGAGCAGTTGCCCAACCCCCTTCTTGGACATCCTGAACTTCGCGGGCATCATGACCACCTCGACTCACACAGGGGGCAGGCATGGACGTCAAAGGCGTGCAGGGCAGCGTCAGCTTCGACGGCGACTGGATCACCATCATCAAGAAGGAAGTCGGCCAGCAGGAGCGTCAGTTCCGCATCCGCGCCGCCGACGTCACCGGTACCCGCCTCAAGCCCGCGAACTGGGCCTTCCACGGCTACATCCAGTTCCTCGTCGCCGGGTCAGCACCCGCCGAGGAGAAGAAGGGTGTGTTCCTCGGAGGCCGACCGCCCCACTCGGACCCGCACAGCCTGTCCATCCCCCGCCGCAGCAACGACGCCGCGGCCAAACTGGTGGCAGCCATCGAGCAGGCCCGCGGCTAGCCGGTCACCCGGTCCGCAGCGAACTGAACCGGGCCACTGGTACCCGTGAAGGGACTGCGACCCCAGTCGCCAGGCTCGCCCGTGATGTCGCACACCACGCCGCGGATCCGGACCCTGTCCGTGGTCCGCAGCGCGGTGCCCGCCGGGGCGTAGACCGTCCAGCCGACGATGACCGTGTCCCGCGCCTGCTGCTGATCCCCACCCACCGAAGGCGTCTCGGCCCGCGGGGTGATGACGCAGCCCTTCACATCGAAGGACTCGTCAGGGCCGGGCAGCGGCTGGCCGCGCGGATCCCGGCCCGGCGAAGCACCGGTGCGGATGATCCGCACCGTCTCCCCGTAGGGGTACGGCGCGGGCATCTACACCCACCCCCAGCCAGGCTCGTACTCCAAGCCGGGACCGTAGGTGTCATCGATCGGCCACGTCGGCGACGGGTCAGCCGCCTCGGGTGTCGGATCCACCGTGAACGCGCCACCCCGGCCGGCAAGGCTCTTGAGCGCCGCCTTGTCGGACTTCGTCAGATACAAGCCGCCAGACCCCTGGGGGCGCTGTACGGACATGGGGCCGATCGTCTCGTAGGAGACGCTCTGGGGATTGACGTAAGCCCGGCCGGCCACGGACAGGACGATCGCTGTGGCCTGGTCCGGCAGCGGCTTGACCACCGACTCGGCCAGCGCCACCGCCTGCGTAATCAGCAGATCAGCCCGGTCGCCATCCACCTCATCGAGCCCCAGGTACATGCCGAGCTGCTCTGCCGTCGGGGCTACGAACGCCATCGGAGCCTCCTATCGGGCCAGGGCCTCCACGGCGTCGCACCAGGTATCGAGATCGGCAGTCGGATCCAGTTCGGCACTGCGGGCCTTTGCCCGCTTGGACACCAGCCGGTATTCGACAGGGTCATTGAGGAGCTTCCGGATCACCGTCTCGTACCCGTCGGCGTCGTGCAGGTCGACGAACACGCCAGCCTCACTCAGCGACTCGCACAACCCCGGGGTGGGGTGTGCGATCACGGGGATGCCGCTGGCCATCGCTTCGACGCCAGCCCGGCCCCACGACTCATACGAGGACGGCATCAGCAGCACCTTCGTGCGGCTGTACACCCGCTCCCGCATCTCATGACCGCAGACGTGGTCGACGATCTCCACGTTCGGCAGATCCGGCAGGACCTGCTCCCCGTAGGCGCCGCGGACCGCAAGAAACTCCACCTCCGGCATCCTGCGGGCCAGCTTCTCGAACAGCCGGCCGCCTTTCTCCAGGTTGCAGTTGATCAGAGTGACCTTGTCGCCGGGCTTCGTCCGGTACTCGTCGGCGAACACCGGCGGCCGGACAATCACCTCGCTCCTCGGGCGGACACCCTTCGGATACTCGGCGAAGAATAGCTCCGCCTCGCGGGCCATCCACTGGCTGTTGTAGACCGCCAGCGCCGTGTCCCCGGCAGCCATCTGCCGGAAGCTGGGGAGATGCGTGTTGTGGCACACCACCGCCAGCGGCTTGCCATAGCCGCGGGCCAGAGCGCCGGCCGACGGCACGTTCTCCAGATGGGAGACGACGACATCGGCCTTGCGGATCGCCGAGGCGGCGTCCAGACGGGACTGCAGCGGAACCACCTGCACGCCGTCCAGGTCGTAGTCGGTGCGGTCGTCGGTGTAGCGAGACAGCCACACCGACACCTCGTGACCACGCTGAACGAGGGCCCGCAACATTGAGTGGACCATCCACTCGGCACCAGCGTTATGGCGCGGCGGGTAGCCGTGCAGCCGGGCGACGACCTGCATCGGCGCCCGGCTGCCCCTCCCGCCCTGCGTCACGAGCTGCCGCCCGCCGCCAGGTACTTGACGAACGCCTCGACGTCACCCAGGACGAAGCCGTAATAGGCCTCCGCCAGGAGGAGCACCAGGTTTTCCTGGAACGCGCTGTGCACTCCGCCGTCCTCGTCGATGTACGTCGCCTCGCGGGAGATCCGCACGGTGATGTCCATACCGACGCCGTAGGCGGTCTGCGACCAGTCGCCGCCGATGCCGCGCAGGCCGGTGTCGATGGTGCCCGACTGGCGCCGCAGCTTGCCGGAGACCGAGCGCGAGTAGGCGACCGGCTCACCGACCAGCGTGCCCGCGAGCGCGGCACCGGTACCCGGCTGGGTGGTGTCCACGAAGATGGGGCGGCCGGTGGTGTCGGTCGCACCGAGCAGGCTGGGCTTCATCCGGTGGTCCAGCACAGTGCCGGTGTAGTCCCAGTCGTCGTCGGAGACATCCCGCATACCATCGACGAGGTCGCCCCAGATGCCGCCGTTGGCCTGCGTCGTGGTGCCGATCGTCACGGACTTCGTGGTCTCGGCCAGGTGGTCCGGGAACGGTCCCGTGGCCCCCTTCATCGTCTTGCCGTGGATCGCCGCACGGTCGAACGCGCGGGAGAACGCCGTCGGCAGATCGCGATGCAGCTGCGTCCACAGCCCGGCAGCGTTCGACTGCACGACCTCCATCGCGACCGGAATGAGGACGGCGATCTTCTTGCCGCTCATGGTCTTGATGTCCACGCCGCCGGTGCCCAGAGGCTTCCGGCCAGCCTGCTCGACCCAGTCCGCGGTCGGCACGTCCAGCGGCACCGGCACAGCGGTGGTCGCCGACATCGACAGCGGCACCCGGCGAGCCAGGCTCATCACCGCGGACTGCTCGACGGACTTCTCGAAGATCGGGCCGGTCAGTTGGGGCGGGAGGAACGTCGCATCGACGTCACTCAGCTTGATAGGTGCTGTTGCGACCATTGGAGGGCTACCTCTCTCAGCGGCCCTTCAGGGCCTTGTCCATGAGTCCGGCGAAGATCTGCGCCGGATCGGAAGATGTGCGATTGCCGTTGCCCGATGAGCCCTGCGTGCGGTCCGGACGAGGCGAGCGCGGGCCATCGGGCGCCTTGGCCCAGTGCGGCTTGCGCTTCAGGAGCTCCGCCAGGTCCCGCTTGATGCCGTCGGTGTCGATGGCGCCGTCGTCGTCCACATAGGCGGCGAGGTCGAGGGCGCCAGCGGCGTCCTCTGGATCGGCGAACTCCACCGACGCGAGAGCCTCAACCTTCGAGGCGACCGCGGTACGCACCGCCTTCGCAGCCCGCTCCTCCGCAGCCGTGAGCTGCCCCTGAAGGCGCTCCGCGTCCGACTTCTGTGCGTCCTCAAGCTCCTTCGCCTTCTTGGCGAGGGGCTCCAGCTCCTTCAGGCGCTCACGAAGACTCTTGGCCTCGCTGTTCGCCTTCCGAATCTTGGCCTCGGCGCGCGCCCGGTCGAACGGCTCCTCTTCGGTAACCTCCGCCTCCGGGGCGGTCGCGGTCTCCTGAGGCTCCTCGACCTGCTGCTCTGTCTGGGTCTCTTCGGGCATGACTGTTTCGCCCTCCAGGGGCTGAGAAAGGCCACCTCCAGGGCAGCCATGGTGTGGGTCAGTGAGCGGTCGGCAGCGGATTGCTGTCGTGCTCGGCGAGCGCCCGCCGGAAGAGGCGGAGCTGGTCGCCTGAGTGGCCCTGCGCGTACTCGCGGTACAGGCGGTCCCACTCAGCTGCGTGCGGGGACAGCTCAAAGGCTTGCCCCCGGAAAACCGGGATGATCGTGCAATGGCAGTTGTCGTGGAACTTCACGACCGACGCGTCACCGGTGAAGCGTTCGTTGGCCTCGCGGCCCGCGGTCTGCGCGTTCTTGTAGACCGCACCCCTCGAGGCCATGAGCTTGCAGAAGGAGCAGCCGCCGAGGGCTGCTGCACGGGCGTAGGCCGCGGCGCCACGGTCCCGGTCGACGGCCTCCCGGATCGTCGCCCTGCCCTGGTCGGCCACCAGCTTCTGCGCGACCGCCTGGGCACGCTGCTCTGCCTGGGCGAGCCGTACATCGAAAGGTGCCTGCTCCTCATCCGTGGCCCACAAGTCTTTCGTGGCCCACCTGAGACTGGCCTCCACCTGCTCATCAGGCGGTGCCGAAGCAGGCTGCGCGTCGAACCTTCCGGGAACGTTCGCCGCATCCCGCTGCCCGTCATACGACCGGGCCGCCAGCGTCGCCGACGCCGCGCCGTACTGACCGACCAGGGCCCGCACCGCGTCCATCCACAACGGCAGCGAATCCTGCAGCCGCTCCGGATCGATCAGGCGCCGCAAGCCGCGCAGGTCCCGCACCAGGAAGCGCGTCAACTTGGACTGAGCCGCTCGGAGACGGGCTGCCGCGGGCGAACTGTCAGAGACTCTCGTCGCCATCGTCGGCCTCCGGCTCCTCCGAACCGGTGTCCGGCTCGTCAGCAACCCGCGTCAGGCGAGCCAGGAGCGCATTGCCCTGAGCCCGACGGCGCTCAGCGGCCACACGTCGCCGCTGGTCTTCCGTGAAGCCAGCCATCTCCAGCAGCACTTCGGAGTCCGCGGGAACGATGCCGGCCTGAGCCAGCTTCACCGCGGCATCGGTCTGTGCGGCCAGTGTCGGCGTTGCCGGGTTCCGCCACACCGCTTCGATACGACGAGCCTTGTCCGGCGGCTCGCCGTCCCGCACCCACAGCGCCAGACGCATCGCATCACGATGCGTGGCACCAAACCGGCGGATCCGGCGCTCGGCCTTCTTCACCAGCATCGCCTCGGACGACCGGATGGCGTCAGCGGAGGCCGGATTGTCGCTGGTGTAGCCCAGCATGTGCGGCGGCAGCCCAAGCTGCGTCGCCATGATCCGGGCGTACAGGTCGATGATCTTCGTCTGCCCGGACGGGTCATGGGCGGGGAACTGGCCAACGGTCGGGATGCCACCGTCCTCGTCCCGCTCCAGCGCCACATAGCGCCCCAGGTACGTCTCCCATGCCGCCTTCGGATTACCCTCGGCATCCTGGAACGCCGACTCTGACGCGCCGAGAATGTACCTCTGGGGCGCCTGGAAGAACTCGGCACCGACCTCCATGCCCATCAGCCGGCGGCAGGCCGCATCGGTGATGCTCATGACCTCGGGCGTGATCTCGCTGCGCCCAATCCGGTCCGCAGTGCGTTGCCTGTTCGCCATCCGCAGCACCGGCGGCATTCCGAGACGATGCTGGTCCCGGTCGATGACCTCCCAGCCACCATTCGCCTCGACCGCGAAGATGGTTTCGTCCGGCATGTAGAGGCTGACCAGACGCTCGTCGGGCGCGAGCCCGAAGTCGAACCGGTCCAACGACTCCCGAAGGGCGAACCGGGGAATCCGCAGGCGGGCATCCCAGTCGAGGGTCATGTCCAGCGGAGACTCGAACGTCACCAGCGGAGGCGCATCCGGATCATCCGCCGACCCGACCGTCACGTACTCGCGGCCGTAGGTCAGGGCGTCCAGATGCCCCAACGACGCCTCATCGAACCAGTCATTCGCCTCGGCGATCTCATCCAGCTCCCGGCCATCCGAGCCATCGGCCCAACGGAACGCCTCCAGGTCCAGGCGCTGCTCCAGCGCCTCGACGCCGATCCGCGGCCAGCCGATGACCGTATGCAGGCCCTGTAGCTGGGGCGGGATGCTGATGCCCAGGTCCCGGACCAGCTGCTCGCCGTTGAAGTACGCGTCCAGCAACTCCAGCTTGAACCGCTGATTCATCAGATCCGACCGCAGCATCGTCAGGATCTGCAGCTCGTCATCCGACAGCCCCAGCAGGGGAAGAGTGGGAGTCGTCACCGCAGCACCACCACCCGTCCCTTGCCGCGCACCGTCGGGCGCTTCGCCCAAGCCGAGCTGTTCATGACCATGCGGCGGAGCATCCGAGCCCCGATCGCGCACACCGCCAAGTCGACCTTCCGGGCCGACTCCCGATGCTCCTTACCGATCGTGTAGCCCCAGGCGTTCGTCCGCCGGCGAGCGTTCGCGATGTGCTGCCGCAGCACCTTGTGGCCGTCATGCGTCAACTGCCGCTCCAGCACATCTCGGTAGAACCGATCCACAGCCTCTGTGAAGGTCTGCTGCCGTCGCCGGTCGCGCATGTCCCACATGACGGCGTGCTGGCCGTGCCCCGAGACGACAGCCTTCAGCTTGAGTCGCTTGCCGTACCGCTGCGCCCACGCATCCACGTAGCCGTCCCAGTACCGCTCACCGTCCGCCTCGTCGAAGCCGGAGCCCGGGTCGGCGAAGAACGCGATCGGCTTGTACGTGGCGAACACCTGGTCCACCACGCCGTCGACCTCCTCGCGCGGCACCCGCCACGGCACGTCCTCCGGCCAGTTCGCTGGCCGCTGCCACACCCCCAGCGTCTGCAGATGGCCGTCCGACAGGCGGCAGCCCACCAGGCCCGTCGCGTCGTCCGACTTGGAGCCATCGAAGAACAGCACCAGCTCATCACCGGGCTGCAGCTCGATGCCCTCATGCGGACAGGCATCCCACTCGTAGCGGGCCAGGAACGCGTCCTCGGACGCCGTGATCTGGTTGAACCAGAACCGGCGCGACCGACTCGGCGGGTTACGGACGTCGAGGATCGACGCCTTCAACCGCTCAATGTCCAGCCACACCGAATCCCCACGAACCGCCTTCAACGTCGGCTCGATCCACGCCTCCGTCAGCTTCGCCTCAGCCGGAGCCTCCAACGAGTCGTAGAACAGGCCGACATCGGACGCCCGGCCGGCTTCCGCCGCCTCGAACGCCTCCCGGGTCCGTTCCGCTACCGAGTCCTCGCCGGGCTCGAAGGCGTTGGTGTTCGCCAACGTCCTCGAGGCGCCATCCGCAGACTTGGTCGCGTTGCGCTCGATGACCGCGGCCATCTCGTGGCCCTGGTTCGAGTCCAGCCAGTGGTGCGTCTCTCCGAGGTTCACGGCCGTCGGCCGGCCGCCCTCAAGCGCCCGCGGCGAGCTGGTGACCGCCTCAATCCGAGCCCGGCCCTTGTCGGCGTAGATGATCTCCTTGCCGAGGTCGATCCGGAACTCCTCGATCGCCCGCTTCGTCAGGATCGACGGGAACAAGGTCATGGTGTTCCGCGTCTGGTCCTGGCTGACCGCCGCGATCTGCACCCACGCCGCCGGATGCTGCACCCCGAGCGGCTGCCCGGCAGGAACACCCCACTCATTGCCCTCCTCCGCGACCTGCCCGAACCGGCACGGGCCGACGAACTCGAACGCGCTCCAGGTGGCGATCAGAGGGTCCTTGCCCCAGCCCTTCAGCCGCTGGATCACGCCGTCCCGCCACAGGAACCGGTTCGTCGCCGAATCCATCGCGTACCACCACAGCGTCAGCCGAGCCTGCTCCGCCGTGTACCGCCACGGCGTCCCCGCATAGTGCTGCAGGTACATCGCCGACCAGGCCAGCGCATGCCAGCCCAGCGTGTACTCCGGCAGCACGAACCGCCCATCAGGACCGCGCTTCCACGTCGGACCCAGCGTGAACGGAGTGACGACGTCAGGGACTTCCTCCTCAGCCACCGATCGAGGCACGGTAGTCGGCGATAGCCGTCACGGACGCCGGTACCGCAGCCGCGGCCGGCTTCCGCTCCAGTTCGATCCGGGCACGGCGCCGGTCGCCCTCGGTGGTCAGCAGGCTGCCCATCACCGAGTTCAGGGCCGCTACCAGCTGCCCATTCGGTGGCCGATCCGTCTGCAGAGCCCGCGACATCAGCTCAGCCGCATACCGGGCGACCGCCCAGTCCGACGGCTGATAGAACGCGGCCTGACCCGAATCACGCAGCGACAGGTACCACCCGGTGGCGATGTCATGCCAGTTGGGATCCGGCTCCGGAAGCTCCGGCAGAGCGGACGGCGGGCCAGACGGCGCTTTCACCAGTTCCGGGCCATCGTCCTTGTTGCGGCGGCGGCGCTCCTCCGAGCGCTTACCGATTGGACCTCGAGTGCCCATAGCGACCTCCAGGGTCAAGACGCACCACCAGGGCGCGAGGGGCGGGAAAGGAACCCCGCCCGAGGCGCCACCAGGGCGTCAGACCAGCGAGGCAATCACACCGGCCGCATCGCGCAGCTCGGCAAGCTCAAGCGGCGTCCCGGACACCCGGTCGCCGACGATGATGTACCGGCGATCCGAGTACACCTCGACCGCCAACTCCCCCTTGCGGACCCGGCGCCCAGCAGGCACCTCGCCGCGGAACCACAGATGCAGACCAGTCCCAGACCGGCCGCGCTCCATGTACGTAGGAGGCAGCGCATCCACGATCCGCTGCGCCCACGGCAGGATCCGGCCGGCCTCGACCGCGTGGTCCAGGTCGACCACGACGATCCGGTCCGAGGCAGTCAGTACGAAGCCCACGCCCTCGCCGGCCTTCGCCGATGCCGCTGTGGCGAAGTCCGACCATGTGGACGGGTCGTTGACCGCGGCGAAGCGGCCGTCCACCCGAAGCGGAACCTTGCGCGAGCTGTAGCGGACCCAGCGGGCCCGACCGGACAACTCGCAGGGCACACGCGACGCCTGATCGGCCGCCACCCGTTGACGCTCGGCAGCCCGGCGGGCCCGGTACTCGGCCTGCCGGCATGCCGACGAGCAGAACCGGGCGTCGGTCCGAGCCAGCAGTGGCATCGGGCCGGCGCAGCGGTCGCACTCGGCGCGGCGGGTCGTCGTCATGGGTCCAGTCTACGCCTGCCGCGTTACGGCTACAAGCGTCTGACCAGCACTGATGGAGCGGACGCGGTCGGGCTGGCGGTGCGACCTAAGCGAACGCTCACACGTCGCCGCAGGTCAGCGGCCTAGGGAACCCGTACAGAGGGCCAGGTGCTATACGGCCCCGATCGCTAAAAGATCATGATCATGGGTATCCCCCCAGGTGATCATGGTCGAGATGATCAAGGGTTGAGATCGTTTGGATCATGGATCCACGCATGAGCCACAGTTCAGTGAGGCCTGGCTCCAGGCTGATCGCCTGCTGGCGATGAGCGACGCAAGCAAGCTCCGCTTGAACCGCGATCGGTACGACGACGTCGCACTCGGGACACTGGACGTGCAGCATGCAGGTGGCTGCCACCGATCCCCCTTGCCCTACCGCCCACGCCGGCCGACGCTGCCCCTGCTCCCTGGCCATGCCCCCGTTCGCGCCCTATGCATGCGTGCGCAGTAGCCCTTGGCCCTGGGCCCTAGGTACTTGGACAGCTGCCTGTTGCACCTGGTCCAGTCGCCTGGTGTCCCCCACCTGATGCGTGCTGCCCCTGCGCCCTGTCCCCAGTAGCGCCTAAGGGTGGCCGCGTTGCCGCCCTTGCTGCGTCCTCGTGCCAC
Source organism: Streptomyces sp. NPDC002889 (assembly GCF_042888425.1). NCBI lineage: Bacteria > Bacillati > Actinomycetota > Actinomycetes > Kitasatosporales > Streptomycetaceae > Streptomyces > Streptomyces sp. NPDC002889. The sequence continues at coordinate 162,548 of NZ_JBIAPT010000014.1, read as the reverse complement.
GGTGGATCACTCCTCCTCTGGCGCGGACTCCTGGGGTTCGTCTACCCGCTGGATGCTGGCGACTTGCTCGGCTGGTAGTGCGAGTGCGACGCCTTGATGGTCGGTGAAGATCGCCCATTGACTGGTGACCTCAAGGGTCAGGGTGTCGTCCTCGATGAGGATGTCCCCACGTTGGGCCTTGGTGTGGGTGACGAGGTAGGCCGGCACGGTCTCACCTCAGCCCAGGATGCTGTTCGGGGGGCCGTGTTCTTCCGGGCCGGGGGATTTCACGCTGGGCCTGGTTGCCCTCACGGCTGGACTTCTGGTCGTGGCAAGGGCCACAAACGCCTTGAAGTCCGGTGTCACTGTGGTCATCCGCCTTGGCCAGGATGTGGTCACAGAAGGCGGAAGGCCTGACGTCACAGATCTTGCAGATCGGGTCGCGTTCCAGGATCCGGGCCCGGATCTTTTTCCAGCCGGGCGGCAGTCGCTTGACCCGGTCCGAGCCCTGCCAACCGCCGCTCACTTCAGCCCGCCTCGCAGGTCGGCTTGCGCCTTGGCGATCTCTGCCTTCACCTGCTCACGGAACTGGTCGAAGTCACCTTCCACGTGGAGGCGCACCGGGTATCCATCGGGGTCAACCGGCACCTCGTTAGCGGGGATGTCGATGGTCTCTTCGAAGACGAGAACGGCGCGGGCGCCGACCTGATTGGCGAGGCCTTCGAAGGGGTTAACGGTCTGGGGCTGTTCGTCGCAGGGGCCGAGGACGTAGCGCTGCGGCTGGTACTGGTCGACGACGAGGATGAAGGGCGGCCGGTCGTCTCCGGCGCCTTCGGGGAGTTCGAGGATCTGGATGCGGGCCATGGCGCGGGCTCCTGGGTCTAGGCGTTGAGTGCCCTCCTGATGCCCTCTTCGAGGGTCACCTTGGGCTGGTAGAAGTCGAGCATCCGGCTGGGGTCGCACACACGGTGGTGTACGCCCTGCGGCGCGGACGCGAGGTGCTTGACGAGTGGGCTGTAACCGGCGGCCTGTGTGACGTATCCGGCGAGCTGGTCGAAGCTGGTGGCCCTGCCCCATCCGAGGTTGACCGGGCCGGGCACGTCCTGGTCGACGGCCGCGAGGGTCGCGCCGACGAGGTCGTCGATGTGGATCCAATCGCGCGTTGAGCGTCCGTCGCCCCAGACTTCGAACGGGTCCTGCCGCTCGCGCGCCCTGCGGATGAAAGCCGGGAACGGGTACGCCTGGTCCTGGTCGCTGCCGTAACCGGAGAACGGCCGCAGGACCGTCATCTGCGTGCCCTCGGCTGCCGCGTACTGGCACAGCTGCTCACCGGTGAGCTTGGCCAGTCCGTAGGTCGCATCCGGTCGGCCGGGCTGCGCGTAGTCGATGTCCGTCTCCACCAGGCGGTGAATCTCGCCGGGCTGTTGAAGGGCGACCGGGTAGGCCGCGGAGCTGCTGAAGTACACGGCCTTCGGCGTCCCTGTGCGGGCGAGCCAGCGCATGTACCAGCTGTCGAGGGCGAGGTTGGTGGCGACGCCGAGCGGTGAGCCGTCGATGCTGGCCCGGCCTCCGACGATCGCCGCGCAGTGAATGGCGAGGTCGTAGGGGGCGCTGTCGAACCGGAACAGATCCAGGGCATCGCGTCCGTCGACGAGGTCGACCGCGGTGACGTCATCGCCTCGGGCCTCGAGCGCTGCGTGCAGGTGGCGCCCGACGAAGCCGGCCGAGCCGGTGAGGAGGACGCGCATCATGCCGCCTTCACGGCACGGAACACGCCCCATGGCAGGTCGTGGTCGAGCCGCTTGAGACCGACGCGCTTACAGATCTCATCCTGCTGCTCACGGGACCAGGTAGTGACCCCGATCCAAGACCCGGCCTCGGTCGGCTCGTCCGACAGCGGCCAGTCGAGGACGAGGAGACCGTTGGCGCGCACTGCTGCCCGCAGGCCAGTGACGATCTGCTCGCACGCCTCGTAGCTGTGGTGGATCAGGACGGCGAGGGATACGACGGCGTCGACCTTCTTGCCCAGCTTGTCGGCGAGGTCGGCTCCGTTGGAGTAGACGGAGGGAATGGAGTTCGACTTCTCCCGGAACCTGCGCAGCATGTTCTCGGAACCGTCAGCAGCAGTCACTTTGTACCCGAGGCGGGCGAGCGGAACGGTGACACGACCGTCTCCGCAGCCGAAGTCGACAACTCGACAACCCTTGGGCAGCACGGTGGCGAGCAGCTCAGCCTGCGCCTCACCGGAAGCCCGGTACGCCTCCTCCGACACGCTGCGCGTCGGGTGGATGGCTGCCGGGTCTGCCTCGTTCCACGCGGCGATGACGTCGTCGGCGCTCATGCGACCTCCTCGATCAGGGCCCGGAGTTTGGCGAGGTCGGTCTGGAGTCCGCCGTTGTCGCGGTAGTCGAAATAGGCAGTCGCATCGGCGGTGGACTGTTCCGAGCTGTTGCACTCCTGGTAGCCGGCGTCCATGGGCGCCTTGCCGTTCGCGGGGTGCATGTGCTCGAGGATCACGTCGTCGAGGTAGGTGATGCGGCCCATGCCGCGGCCCCAGTCCATCCAGCACAGGTCCAAGCAGAGATGGACGAGCGCTGGCGGCGCCATGTAGCCGAGGGTGGTGACGATATCCGACGTCATCGCCACTGCGGTGGCCATGAGTTCGCCCTGCAGCAGGTCGTTGCCGTAGACGATGCCGGGCCCGCCAGAGAGGCAGATCCGGAAGCGCTCGTCCCAGCCTGCCGTCCGGGGCCGGTGGTCGTCGCCCATGAAGGCGAGGAACCGGTAGCGGTGCGCCATGTCGCGGGCGACCTCGTTGAGCGTGCCGCAGAGGCGGAGCCGCGGGCCGACGGACCAGTCGACTCGGTAGTTGCCAGCCTCCTCGAGACGCTCCATGTGCTCGCGGTAGCCCGCCAGCATCGGGTCATCGTCGTCGACGGCGAACAGCAGGTCGGCGGTTGCGCCGGTCTGCCTCCAGCAGTCGAGGATCGCGGGCACGCTGTCGGGCCGGCCACGTGTGGGCACGATCATCAGCAGGTCGTCGGCCATGGCGCGGACCTCCTCAGAAGGTGAACCAGTTGGTGCCGTTGCTGTAGACCCGCAGCGAGCCGTAGGCGGTGTTGATGACCTTGTTGGCGGCGCCGTCGATGGTTCCGCTGGCCGGGGTGACCGTGATGGTCTTCGTTCCGTCACAGCTACCGGACTCGTCCTTGATCAGGAACTCCTGACCGGTCGCGGTCGAGACGGACGGCAGGGTGACGACCCGGGCCGCCGTGATCGACGTGTAGCAGATCCGGGAGTCGGTCGCGACGACGGTGCGGTTGGCGTCGGCTACCGCGGTTCTGCCGCGCGCGATGCCGGACGGGAACTCGATCGCACCGGCTGTTCTGCCCACGAGCAGGCTGCGCCCGTTGACGACGTCTCGCAGCTGCCAGTTGGAGGTGGAGTCGTTGCGCAGGCCGGCGGTCCAGGAGGTGGTGCTGGCCGTGGCCCAGGAGATCGAGGCGAACTGGCCGGTCGTGCCGCGGTTGACGCGCTGCTCGACCGTGCCGGTGCCCGGTCCGATGTCGAGCGCTACCTGCGGGTTGGTGACGCCGCCGATGCCGACGAATCCGTTGCTGCGCTTGACGAAGATCGGGCTGTCGACCGCAGCGCCCAGGTCGGTGTAGCGCACGAGGCGCCAGTCGCTACCGACGTTGCTGCCAGACTCCGTGGTGGAGTCCGCACGGGCCGCCCACCGGATGTTCTGGAGGTCCGGCGTGAGGTTGCTGGACAGCCCCCCGCCGAACTGGATGTCCCTGTTGAGGCCGGTCGACCCGTTGATCCTCAGCGTGCCGTCGTTGACGTTGACGTTGGACTGGAAGAACCCGACCTCGGTGGTGTCGTAACCCCACGGAATGCTGAACCGGGTGTTCTTGTCGCTGAGATCGGCGTTGGAGACCTCGATGCTGAAGTGCCGGTGCTCGTTGTTGTTGAACGTGTTGTCCGGGGTGAACGTGTGCGACCCGCTGCCCTGGCTGGTCAGGTTCACCAGCGACGTCAGCGCCGCGTCGGTGTACACCTCGATGGTGTCGTTGTCGATGCGCTTCGCGTAATAGTCCGTTGCGAGCGACAGGCCGCCGGGCAGCGTGCCCGTGGTCGTCCACTGGCCCTTCCATCCGGGCGTAGACGGCAGCCCGTGAGCGGTCGCCGTGACCCTGTCCGTACCGGTGCTCACCGCAGCCGCCGCGACCGTGAACGGGTTGTACCAGTGCAGGTAGCGGTGAGCCTGAAGCCACACCTGCGACGTGGTGGTGGAGATGTCGTCGTCGAAGAACGCGATGGCGTTCTTGGCCGAGTTGCCGCCCTTGCCTGCCGGGCGGGCGAAGTGAAGGCGGACCGCCTCGGCTGTACCGAAGGCGTCGGTCTCCGCGGTCGAGGTGAGCTCGAGGCGGGACTGCCACGTGCCGGGCGTACCGCCGGCCGTGCAGCGGTGCCAGACGTTGACGCTGTCGAGGACGACATCGTCGGTGGCCCACGTGCCCGTGGTCGGGGCGCCAGGCGTGGACTTCAGCCCGCAGAACCTCAGGTTGGCGAGCGTGTTCTTCTTGCCGACCGCGGCGACACCGGTTCCGGCGTCGATGTCGTGGACGTTGTCGAACGGCGACGTGCCGAACTGGGCTCGGCCGATCAGGTGCGGGCCGGCTGGCTCCCATCGCATCACATTGGACTGTGTGCCGGTGAAGTCTGCCTCGGACCAGGCGGAGACGGTGACGTCCATGCCGCCGACTTCGAGGTCCAGGCCGCCGCCGGTTACGCGGAACCGGTAGGCGCCTTCGCCGTCTGCGCGGGTGACGGTCAGGTTGGCGCCCGTGACGTTGACGTCTCCGGTGAACGTGGCCCCGGACTTGTCGGCCTTGAGCGCGAGGGCGGTGTTCAGTTCTGCTTCGGTGATCTCGCCGGGCGGGCCTTCGGGACCCTGCGGCCCGGTGTCGCCCTGCGGGCCTTCGGGCCCGGTTGGCCCTTGCGGTCCCGTTGCGCCTGTTGCTCCGGCCGACCCTGTCGCGCCTGCCGGTCCGGCCGGCCCTTCGGGTCCGACGAGCGAGGCGAGCCACTCGGAGACGGTGCCGGTGAACCCTTCATCAACGGCGATCTCGTAGGCGCTGTCACCGGCCGGGCCGGGACCAGGTCCGCCGCCGGGTGCCGGCGCTGGGACGAGGTCGTCCAGGTAAACGGTCTCCCCGTCGGCCCCGTGGATGTCTGTCCAGAAGACCAGGCGCTGACCACCGGTGGGCTGTACGTCGACTTGCCACCGCCAGCCGTCCGGCGCGATGCCCGCGGCATTGTTGGGGATGAGCTCGATGCTGAACGCGCCTGCGGTGATGTCGACTTTCCCGCCGCCGGGATAGACCGCATGCCGGTCGGAGTCGATCAGCTCAGCCGACGGGGTGAGCACGACCCGGCCGGTGAAGGGGGTGCCGACTGCCGCGGCGGGCAGCGTGCCCACCAGGGTCACAGTCGGGGTGCCGACAGGGAAGGCCATGACACCTCCCGGGTCTGTAAGTCCCGCCGCCAGGCGGGGGGATCGTTGGCGGCGGGACGATCAGGCGGCGCGTGCGGCGTTGGGCCGTCGCTGCGGCATGCGCTTGAAGTTGGCGGCCAGCTGCTCGATCTCGGGCAGGGCGTACATGGTCTTGTACTCGTGGCCTTGGCCGGCGTACTGCCGCGGGTCGCCCTGGAAGCGGCGGATCTTGCCGCGCCGTGCCCATTGGCGGATGGTCGGCCCGGGGACTCCGGTGGCGGCGACGGCTTCGTGCTCGAAGACGAGATCGTGGGTGTAGAGCTCCGTCGGGTCCATCACGCCCCCTGGAAACGACGAAAGCCCCCGGCGACTGCTGGGGGCTTCGAGGATGGCGACACACGTGTGGACCGCCGATGGCAGTGTGACATACAGGTGATCTCAGCGTCCAGCAAGCGTTAGAACGGGCCTTCTTCGGCCGTTCTAGGACTGCGCGGACGTGGTGGACGCCAGACTGCGTCCATGGCTCTTGTCGTCACGGTGCAGGCGGACAGTCGCGAGGAGTGCGTGCGGCATCTGCAGCGCGCCTGCGCCTTGCTGGGCCTGGAGCCGGTGATGCGCCCGGTGCGGTCGACAGGCACGGACAGGTGGATGGCGAGGGCAACGCCAACGGCCCCGGCCGCAGAGGGCCAGGGCCGCGGGGCGTAGCGGGTCAGAGGTTCGTCGTCGAGCGGCCCCACAGCTTCGCCTGGTTGTTGACGGTCTTGCTGGTCTGCTGAACGGGCCCGGAGTAGTGGTGGTGATGCTCAGTCGGGGCCGCGGCTGCCGCGCGCTTGACCAGGCGGCTGATCGCGAGGACGAGCGCGGCGGGGGCGCTGAAGACGATGGCGCAGACGACCGGGTCGGCATACCCGGAGGCGAGCATGACGAGCGAGCCGGTGCCGCCGACGGCCACGGTCAGGACACTTCCGGCGAGCATGAGCGCGCTGACGTCGGTCGCCTTCTGGCTCATGGGCGGCCGGCCGGGCTGGGCGACGGGCGGCGCGGTACCAACGTTGGGAACGGGGCTGTCGTCTCGGAAGCTGGTGGCGAAGTCGGCGATGATCTGCCGCGCCTTCGCTTCGGCCTCTGCGTCGGTCATTGCGGGGCGGGCGGGGTTGATCTCGGTGGGCATCGGGTCTCCTGTCGGTGATCGCGCGGGGTGGGTCTTCGCCTGGACAGACCCTGGCCAGGCGCCGCATAGGTGCAGGTCGCGGGCGTGGACGTGGGTGGACGGGCGAGTCCGGTGGGCCCCTGACCCTGGACATGGGCGTCCAGGGTCAGTGCCTTACCGTCTATGGTCAAACCAGGTCAAACTAGGACCGGGTCCGGGGTGTGTCCACGGTCAAAGCGGGTCCTATCGGGCAGCGTGCAGCTCATCGAGGCGATAGCCCATCGAGCGAGACCCGTCAGCCGTCACCACCTTCCCCGCCTCCACGGCCAGGCCCTCGGCCGTCATCGCGGCGGCGAGCAGCTTGCCGACGCGCGCCCCGTACTGACCGTCGTTCTCGTCCTTGGCGCGCTGGTACTGCGGGTCGATGTCTGCGAGGTAGGCGAAGAGTTCGGCCCGGGTGACCACACCGCGCCCAGTCCCGGTCGCGGCCTTGATGATGTGGTCGAGAAGGGTAGGCGCGCCCTCCGCCTGGACGGCGGTCCCCTTCCCCGTCGGTCCGCCGGCGACCATCGAGACGCCGGTCTCGGCTGCGAGCTGGTCCTCGATCGGGTCGGCGCATTCCCTCGGCAGCCGGCCTATGGCGCGCCGGAGTTCGGCGCCGACCCGGGCTGCCTTGCGGAGGTCGCCGTTCTCGACGTCGACGAACAGGCTGCGTGCTTCGATGAATCCGGTGTCGGGGGTGGTCAGCCATCCGCGCCCACGAGTCGACTTACTGTTCTCGATCTTGCTGGAGTCGTAGCCGTCGCCCGCGACACCGTCGCCGAGAATCGTGTTGGAGGCCGTCGCGGACTCGACGCGCATCGCCCACCGGCCGGCACAGTTGCCGCGCAGCCGGGACGGCACGACGTCGACCTTCGGAGACTGGGTGGCGAGCACCAGGACGATACCGACCGCGGCGCCGACGGCGGCGATCTGAGCCAGGAGCTCGACGATCTCCTCCGCGTACTGGCCGTTGAGGCCGCCCTTGACCGTGTAGGTGGCGAGCTCGTCGACGATGACGAGCTCGATGCCGCCCAGCTGCTCGAGCAGCTCCTCGGTCGCCTTGGACACGCCGAGGTCGACGAGGATCTCGGTCCGCCGCTCCAGCTCGGCGGCGAGCACCTTCAGGAACTGCAGGAGCCGCTCGGGATTGCGGCGGACGAATGTATCGAGGGACTCGGCGATGCCGACGTACTCGCCGGTTCCCTTGCCGTCGAAGAGACGGACCCGGATCCGCGGGTCGAGCATGGCGCCGACGAGGATGTTGGCGATGGCCATGCCCTTGCCGGAGCGGGTGGTGCCGCCGACGAGCAGGCTGTAGTCGGAGATGGTCGCCAGGACGATGGAGCCTCGCTTGTCGAAGCCGAGCGGCAGGCCGCTGCGCCAGGCGTTGACCTTGTCGGTGGTGCCGATGAGTGGGTTGGCGACGGCGCGGCCGAACGGGTCGGTCATGCTCACCCAGAGGCTGAGCTGGTCCTCGCGGCCTTCGTGGCGGATGTCCATCTGGTGCCGCGGGATGCCCAGGGCGGAGGCGAGCGACCCGGATTTCTTCTGTACCTCGGCGACGGTCACGCCGCCGGTCACCTCGACGTGGACGAGCCAGGCGCGGCCGTCCTGGATGACCGGGGAGCGGAAGACGACGGCCTGCTCCGCGCGGATGATGCCGGCGTCTCGGAAGGCCCGGTCGATCATGTCGTCGGTCATGCGGTCGCCGTCGCCGATCTTGGCGTCGCGGTCGTTGTACAGCTCGCCCGCGTCAGTGCGGCGGCCGATGAGCGCGAAGGCGAGGAGCGCCGAGCCGGTGGCAAGGAGACCGCCGGGACCGCCGATCAGGTACATGCCGGTACCTTCGGCGGCGGCGATCGGCGTGAGAGCAGCGGCGGCACGGACGGCCCGCTTGACGCGGGCGCCCTTCTGCGCCGACTTGTACTTGGACATCGCGGACACCGACGAGCCGAACGCCTTCTCCATCTCGCTACGGCGCTTGTCCTTCTCCTTGCCGGGGATGAGCCGCCGGTCGTGCGCCCACTTGGCTGTCTTGTAGTCGCGCTGCGCCTGCTGCACCTCATGGCGGGCCGCGGTGACTTGCACACCTTCGGTGCCCTGGATCCACAGGAAGGTGCGGCGGAGGCCGCGGAACGTCTGGGCGCCGTGCCCGTGCTCGGTGGCCTGACGGCGCACCCACCGGCGGAAGGCGCGGACGCTGTTGAGGCGGCCGGCGGCAGTGCGGTCCTTCCATCCGTCGCCGGTGCGCGTCCACGCGGGAACGAGGGGCGTGTCGCCCATGTGGTCGGGCTGGTTGACGGGCGCCGCGCCAGGTGCCTTGCCCGGCTCGCCGAGGTAGCCGGCGACGAGCCGCTCCCACTCCGGGTCGGGAGCGCTGCTGGGGGTGGTCTCGATACTCACAGCTGCTCCTCGGTCTTGACGTGGTTGCGGAGACGGACCGCGTACTCGTTCGCGCCGCCGCCGATGACCTCGCGCACGTTGCGGGCGGAGAGACGGTCGGTGCCACCGAGTGCTTCAGCGAGGGTGCGGACCTTCTGGATGTCGGCCGGGTCGAGGGGCTTCTCGGGGGCCTTCGGCGCGGTGCGGCCGGATGCCCGGTTCCCTTTACGCCCAAGGGCTGTAGCCGTCTTGGTGCCGCCCTGCGGGGCCGCGCCTGACCCTCCCCCCGTGCCACCCTTCGGGCTGCCGCCAGAGGAGCCGCCTGCCGCGCCACCGTCGCCGCGGTCAGGGCCGAACATCTCCTGGAGCAGGAGGTCGACAGCTATTGACTCGGGCGTGCGGCCGGCGTTGGAGAGGACCGACTCGATCCCGGCGCGGGCCGCCTCACGGGCTGCCAGGGTTCCGGCAGTCACGCTGAGCGGGAGAAGGTGGAGGTTGTGCCACGCCTGCTCCCAGGCCGTGTTCCGGTCGATCGCCCCGGTCGGGTGCGCGACGATGATCCGCTCGTACTCGGCGAACTCTTCGGGGAACAGCTTCCGCCGCTTCGCGTCCTCTGCGGCGTGCGTGCGGGCGAGCTCCTCCTCCGCCTTGGCCTTGGCCTTGGCGACGACCTTGTCGGCGGCCCGCTGCTGCAGGTTCCGCGGGTCGGAGGCGGCCATGGTCTCGAGGAACTGGTCGACCTCCGCGAGGATCGGGCCGATGATCGACGTGGCGCAGAGGGCGACACCGGCGACGATGCCGTACTCGGCGACGCCGTGGGTGAAGTTGATGTAGCCGGCGACCGACGCGAGCCCGGCGGTGAGGATCCAGAACGGCCAGCGGGGCAGGCCCTTGCGGTGCGCCCACTGCGTACCGCGGACACCGACCCAGGCCAGGATCTCCAGGAAGAACGGCACCGGCAGCATCAGCCACGCGTAACCGGCGTCCTGCTCGCCCTTCTTGTGCAGGCCCAGGAAGTACGACAGTTGCGCCGGGAGGGCGGCCAGCAGCCCGAGGACCATGACGACCCTGACGAGCGCCTTGAACCCGGTGCCGTTGTCGGCGGCCTGCTCGCGGCGCTGCTGCTTCCGCTGTCGCTTGTCGTCGACGGCGTCTTCCTTGACGGTCTTCAACTGCTTGACGAGCTTGGCCTGCTTGACCCGCTCAGCAAGCTGGTCAGTTTCGGTCCTGGCGGCGACGGCTCCGAGGGACTCCGCGGCAGCCGCAGCCTCGGCGCTGATCCTGGCCGCCTCGGCTCGGGTCTTCTCGGCCGCGGCCTCGCGCTCCTCCCAGGAGCGGTACGTGCTGCTCACGGTGATTGTGTCCTTTCGGGTGTCGGTGTGGATCAGGCGTGCTTGGCGGGCTGGACTGCCTTGCGCAGGTGGGGCATGGCTGCGGCGCCGAGGCCGAAGCCGACGAGCAGCGGCTGCGAGGCGATCCAGGTGATGACGGGGGTGACGGTGGCGGCGATCGCACTGCCGAGGCCCGGGAAGAGCAGCAGGAGAGCGACGGCGACGAGGATCCAGATCAACTTCTTCATGGGTGGTCGGCCCTTCGGTGGTCGTGGTTGGTGGTCTGGCCGGTTCTCCTCACCGCCCGTGCGAGACGGGCGGATCGGGCAGCCGGTCAGCGCGGGTAGGGGTGTCCGGCGGGCGGATAGGGCTTGCCCGGGTTGTAGGCGACGCCGTGCAGGACGACCGACTCGAAGGTGCCGGGCTCGAACGTGGCGTTGGGGTCGTTGTCGAACGCCTTGTCGACGGCGTCCAGCAGGCGATCGGTGCGGGCTTCGTCCTTCTTGCGGCGGCTGAACGGCACGGTGCGCTCCCTTCGGTCAGTACAGGTCGACGTCGGTGACGGTCTGGACGCCGGGCAGCTTCCGGATCTCGGCCTGGATCTCGGCCTTGGCGTCGCGCTCGTTGCGGGCGTCGGTCGTGCCGGTGGCCTCGCTGGTCTCGCCGGTGCGGTGGTCGCGGACCTTGGCGCGGAAGAACTTCTTGCCCATGACGGGCTCCTCTCGGTCGGGTGGTGCGCGGGCTGGGGGTCAGGCGGCGGCGAGCTCGGCGAGAAGGCTGGTGCCGTGACGCAAGTCGTGGACCTTGATGGCCTTCTTGGCGCTGCGGATGGCGAGCTGGTCGCCGAGGCCGACGGCGATCTCGTAGCGGGTGGACAGGTCGACGCGCTCCTTCTCGATGGCCTCGTAGGCGTCGAGCTCGGCGTCGGTGATGAGGCGCAGAGACATGGGGGTACTCCGATCGGTGGTCAATCCGGATGAGTGGAATGCCGGCCTGGCGGAGGCCGCGGGGGAACGTCATCCCCGCCAGGCCGGCGGTCAGGGGGTTACGCGGCGCGAGGAAGCGGCGCAGTCACGGAGGTACTTGGCCTGCTCGGCGCCGAGGCGCGCTTCCTCGGCGCGCTTCAGGGCGGCGATGGCTTCGCTATCAGCGGCGGTGAGGGGGTTCGGCTTGCCGGTGGTTACGGTCACGGTGCTCAGGGTTGAGGGCATGGCGGTGTTCCCTTCCGGCGCGAGCCGACTGCCACTTTGTTGGCAGTTCCACTAGAGCACGGGGAGGCCATCGAGTGCAACATTGTTGGCAGTAAAACCCGAGAGTGGTGCGCCTATTCAGTTGGCGGTGAGGCGTGAGACCATTCCGGACATGACAGGTACGCCCGCGAGGCTCGACGAGAAGGAACGGCAGCCTTGGCTGCGTCGGCTTGACCGAGCCACCGCCGCGCACGAGAAGGCGAGGCGACAGCTCGACGAGCTGGTCGCCGATGCCCGCGCGGCTGGCGTACCCCTCACCTCGATCGCGGAGCACACCCCGTACAGCCGCGAGTGGGCCCGGAAGATCGCCGACCAGATCGACCAGGAGCGCGTCAAGCCCTGAACCCGCAGCCGAGGGGGAATCCGTCATGCCTTCGAGCCTGGCCGTCAGCGGCTTACCGCCCAATGAGCCGGCGGTGCAGTGGCAGTGCGGTCCCAGTGCAACAGCAGTGCAGGTGCCCGATACCGCGACCGTGAGGGGCGGATAGTGGACGTCATCTCGTGGACCGGACGTACCGCCTGTGCGCTGCAGGCGGCGATGCGCGCCACGAACGAGGACTTCGCCAACCGGATCGGCGTCGCCGTGCGCACCGTCGCCAGCTGGCACCAGCGGCCGGACACGGTGCCGCGCGCCGAGATCCAGGAAGCCCTCGACACCGTCTACGGAAGGGCTCCCGCCGCAGTGCTCCGAAGGTTCAACCTCCTCACCCGCCCGACCGCTGGCCCGGTTGAGGCGCAAGCCCTGCGCGTCGCCATCGCGGTGGTCGTGCGCCGCGGCGATGTGCTGCTCGTCTGCAGGAGCGACGACGGCCGCATCTCGTGGCAGTTTCCCGCAGGGATCGTGAAGCCCGGCGCCGTGCCGGATGCGGTCGCCGTGTCGGAGACGTTCGCGGAGACGGGCGTCCACTGCTCGGTGCGCATGAGCCTCGGCTCCCGGCTGCATCCCGACTCGGGGGCGCTGTGCGAGTACAGGCTCTGCGACTACCTGACGGGCGAGGCCGCGAACCTGGATATGCGGGAGAACGCCGCGGTCCAGTGGGTGCCGATCTCCGACCTGACGAAGTTCATCCCGCCCAGCCGGATCTATCCGCCCATCGTGGCCGCACTGGAGGACGCATGACCGAGACCGACCAGAAGCCCCCGATCTCCATGGCCATCATCACGAGCGGCGACAAGGTGCTCATGATCAGGCGCAGGCAGCGGGAAGGGAAGCTGTCGTGGGCGTTCCCCGGCGGCGGCATCGAGCAGGGCGAGACACCCGAGCAGGCCGCGGTCCGCGAGACGCTCGAGGAGACGGCGCTCGAGGTCAAAGCCGTCCGAGTGCTGGGCAATCGGATCCACCCGGACACAGGCGCCGACATGACCTACGTCGCCTGCGAGCCGGTCGCCGGTGAAGCGCGGGTCGAGGACGCGGAAGAGCTGGCCGAAGTCGCATGGATCCGGCTCGACGACATCCCGACCTACGTGCCGTGGGGTCTCTACCCCCCGGTCCAGGAGTACCTCGACGGCGCGCTCGCCTGACCCCGGACACAACGAAAGCCCCCGCCACGAAGGCGGGGGCTTTGTCGTTGAGAACGGCATGGATGAGCGTATGCCGCTGGTGACGGTCGACGAGCTGCGGAAGGTCGTGGGCCTGCTGCTGGTCCTCGGCGAGGACGGGGACGACATCGGCACCAAAGCGGGCCGGCTCGCCCACGACCTGGCGCTCAGGCTGCCGTCGGACTAGGTGGGGCGCTGCGCAATGCGCTCATGGACCATCGCCTGCAGCGGCCTCAGTTCGTCCGGGTCGGATTGGACCACCTCGGCGGGAGCCCACACGTCCACGCCGCCCGGGCTGATGCCGACCGTGGCCGGCTTCCCGACGCGGATTTGGGTGGACCATCGCTGCCACATGGGGAGGCGCACATTGACCCACACGACGTTGTCGCGCACCTCAACCGCGGTGATTTTGCCGCGCACCCTCCCGGCCCTGTCAGGCAAGTTGAGCCAGCCGACGATGGGCTCGGGGAACTCGATCAAGAGCGGCTCGGTGGGTTCAGTCATGCGTTCGCCAGCTCGCGCTCGAGGGCAGCGATGCCCCAGCCCACGAGGCGGTCGCAGCCTTCCTGGCCGGCCAGTCGGTGCAGCGCCAAGAAGGTGTGCCAGGCCGCGTCGAGGCGGTCGTCATCCTCGGCGAAGGTGCTCCGCTCGAGGGCCCTTGCCAGAAAGTCGCTGTAGATCAGGAGCCTGCTCGTGGCGGCGTTGAAGTCTCGGGTCGCTGTCTCCCCGCACCTGAGGAGGGTGAGGAGGTCCTCCTCCCCGAATCTGCTGTTGAGGAAGTCGAGGAGGGTGCATCCGAACTTCAGCGTGTAGCTGTCGGGCCTACGGGCGCCAGTCTCTTCGAAGATCACTTCTTTGAGGGCGATCCGGAAGTCGGCGGGGTCCTTGCGGAAGGTCATGCCCGCTTCGTAGGGCATGCACGGCCGTTGACGTGGGTGCCATGCGGTGGGCGCCTTGCGGTTCACCCGCTGGGGTGGTCACGCCGCGGCCCGCCTCTCCGCGAGCGGCAGTGACAGGGCTTCGGTGTGCCCGTACTGCTCGGAGCAGCCGGGGCAGCGGACGCCGGCGGTGTCGAGGGTGATGCGCAGCGTCTGGCCGCACGGGCAGGCGACGGGGATTCGGCGTGGAGGGCGGTCGCCGGTGATGAGCCGCTGCGCCTGGGCGACGGTGGACTGGAGTTCGTGCGCGATCTCCTTCACGGCGGGATGCTCGTCGCAGATCATCGGCAGGTTGACGAGGAGGGTCTTCGTCCCCCAGTCAATGACCGCTTCGACGCTGCGGTACTCGGGGACGGTCCACTGCTCGCGCTCGCACAGGTCGCGGGCCCAGCCACCGACGACGCCTTCGATGCCGCCGCGGGCCCGAAGGTCTACGGCATCAAGGCTGCATGGCAGGGGTGCGGTGCGGGTGGCGGAGCGTCCGTCACCACCGCGGCGACCGGGGTAGAGCGCGGACTCGAGCTGGCGGTACAGGCCGGGCAGGGCTTCGAGGTTGGCGCGCATGCGGTCTTCGCAGCCGCGGTGGACGCGGGGCTGGGACGGCTTGTCGCACACGGCACACGGCCAGGACTCGGGGGTCTCCATCACGCGGCTCCGTTCTTCGTGCGGTGGTAGTACTCGAGCTGCCGCTTTCGATGGCACGTCAGGCAGCGCTTGCCGTTGCCCTTACCGGTGTTGGACTCGTCGTAGGGGTGCCCAGCAGGACAGTGCGTCTTCACGGCATCGCCGCGGCGGACGTTCTCGGCGAAGGTGACCGGCTCAAGGTGCTCAGGGTTCACGCAGGCACGGTTGCGGCAGGTGTGATCGAGCACGAGGCCGTCAGGTATGGGCGCAACGTGGTGTTCGTAGGACAGCCGGTGGGCGAGCTCCTGTCTTCCACTCTCTCCGATGTAGAGCCGGCCGTAGCCCTTGTTGTTGCGGATCCCCGTCCAGATCCAGCAGCCAGACGAGGCGTCCTTCTCGATCCTCTCGGCGATCCTCTCGATCACCGACTTCTTCGGCTTCAGGGCAAGGGGATCGCCATAGTGGCGCCAACGCCACCAGTGCATGGCGCACCAACCCCTGGCATCAACCGGCTTGCTGCAGTCATCGATCTTGCACACGGCGGGCTGGGTCACGTCGGCTCCTTGCTGGGCGGTTCGGGCGTGCGGGGCGGGGCTGTGCGCCTCGCTGGCGTTCTCGGGGTCGGATGAGGATCGGTGCATGCGGGGCGAGTTCGTGGCTTAGGCGGGCGCCTGGGGCCCTTCTCGGGCGCGCTGCGGCCTGAGCCGTCGGCGTCGATGCGTCACGCCGCCACCCCCGCCCGGGTCTTGGTGGCCCGTCTCGCTGCCCGCCGTTCGGCCCGATAGGCCCGCTCGCCGGTGGCACACGGCTCGCAGTCCCACGCGTCCTCCCCGGCGCGCACGTGCTGCATGAACCCGGCGTGGTCGCCGTGACGGCGGGGCCGGCCATCGAGGAGGCCGGCTTGGCAGGCGAGCAGCACGGCGTTCGGCATGGACGTGGCGCCGAGCTTCTTGAACATCCTGGAAGCGATCTGCTTCACGGTTCGGCCGGTGACGCCCCAGTCGGCGGCTATCCGGTCGTAGATCTCGCCTTGTGCCGACCGTCGGAGAACGTGCAACTCGCGGTCGGTCAG
This sequence comes from Streptomyces sp. NPDC002889, assembly GCF_042888425.1. Classification (NCBI taxonomy): domain Bacteria; kingdom Bacillati; phylum Actinomycetota; class Actinomycetes; order Kitasatosporales; family Streptomycetaceae; genus Streptomyces; species Streptomyces sp. NPDC002889. The sequence goes on along the minus strand of NZ_JBIAPT010000014.1, from coordinate 146,741 downwards.
GTCTGGGCCTGGCACTGGCTGGCTCCTTCCGGGTACTGGTCGATCGGGATGCGGACGGTCACGGTGTTCTTCATCCACCGCGGGATGCGGACCCGGGCTGGGGGTGGGGCGGTGTCGCACGGCTCCACCTCCCAGCCCGGCAGGAACAGCGGCGGCTGCACGGCGGTCACCGCGGGCCGCCGTTCAGGGCGCGGGCCACGGCGAGGGCCCACGGGTTGATCTCGCCTTCGTCGTCGCCGTCAGCGAGGTCGTCCAGCAGCTCGGCGAGGGCTTCCGCAGCAGCCGGGCGGATCTTGACCCACTCGGTGTGCGCCGCGACGGCAGGGGAGGACGGGCGCAGCTTCTCGGCGGCGGCGCTGAGTTCATCAGCGGGCGTGGTCATCGGCTGACGGCTCATGCGGTCACCTCCAGCGCGGCCACCCGGTCGGCGATGCGCTGCAGCTTCGCGGCGAACACCGGCTCGGCATCGGCGTCGACGATGCTGACGAGCGCCACCGCAGCGGTGACGATCACGTCGCACAGTTCGGCGGCGACATCGTCCGGGCTGTGGGTGGTGCCCTTGCGCGGGTTCTGGCCGACGGCGCCGATCCACGCCTGCGCGACCTCGCCCGCTTCCTCGGTGAGTTTCAGCAGGCGCAGGGTGATCTCCTGCCGGTCGCGGCCGTTCTCGCGGTCAAGCCAGCCGACGAGGCCGGTGATCGTCTTCCACTGGTCGGGGTTCAACATCAGGCTGTCTCCTTCGTGGTTGGGTGGGTGGGTCCCCGCCGGCTGCCCCGGCGGGGACACGCGGGTCACGGGGCAGGGGTCAGGCCGACGCCGGGGCACGGCTCGCCCGTGGAGAAGCCGGCCTGGTCCACGCCGTGGTGGCGGCCCACACGCCCGTTGGCCTTCACGCGATACCGGAACCCGCACTTGGCGCACGGCTGCGCGGTGCCGACGACGGAGCGGGCCTTGATCTCGTAGGCGATGCGCTCGATCTCCTCGCGAAGAAGCCCCTCTTCGGCATCGCTGCGTGCGTCGTTGGGGGCGTACTCACGGGGTGCCCACTCGACGAGCGAGACGAGGATCATGCCTGCGGCATGGCGGGCGGCGGCGCGCTTGATCTCTTTGGCGCGCTCGGGGGTGATGAGCAGGTCGGGCATGCGGTTCTCCTTCGGTGGGCCCCGGGCGGGGCGCGGGTGGGTGCGTCAGGCGGCGGGGGTCAGACGGGACGACACGGCGGGGGCGGTGGCTGCGCGCGCTGCAAGGAGTCGGATGGCGGCCTCGGCCTGCTGCGGTACGACCCCGTTGCCGAGCGCCTTCAGCTGCTGGGTGCGGGTCAGGCCGGGGACGTCAGTGACGTGGCCGGCGGGAAGGCCCATCAGCCACTCGACAAAGGCGGGGCTCAGGCGATTGCGATCGTCAGTTGCCCAGGGGGCACGTCGTCCGGTGACGGCTTCCCATCGGGCGACGGCGGGGGCGAACTTGCCCCAATCAGTTCCGACACCGAGTGCAGGGTCGGCCTGATCGCCGCGCCCGCCGACGGGCTGCGATTGCTCGGCCAGTTCGCCACAGCCGGAGTCGGCAGCAGGTTCACGACGACCTCGTTCAACGGCCTGGCGTTCCTGTCCATCAGGTTCGACTCCCCCGACTTCCAGTCCCGCGCCGCCGGTGTCGGCAGCAGGGACACCGCAGTCCGTAGGTCCGGGCCGCCCGTCCCGTGCGCCCCGGCCCCGTTCGTGTCCGAGGTCCGTGGCGTCGGCAGCAGCGCAATCGCTGTCGCGAGGTTCGGGCCGCCCTGCCGGTTCGGCGGAGCCTCCACTGCGGAGCAGCCGCCCTTGGTCTGCGGTCGGGGCGTCGGCAGCAGTGGCGACGATGAAGAGTCGGTTCCGCTGGTGGGGAGCGCCGACCTCCGACGCGCGTACAAGGCACCACTCAACATCGAACCCGAGGCCGGCAAGGTCGGCGAGGACGATGTCGAATCCGAGTCGAAGGTGACCCGCGACGTTCTCAAAGATCGCGACTCGGGGTCGTAGAACCCCAAGGGCACGGGCAATGTCGGGCCAGATGTGCCGCTCATCTTCGGTTCCTTTCCGGAGTCCGGCGTTGCTGAAGGGCTGGCATGGGTAGCCGCCGAGGGTGATGTCCGGGCGTCCGAACGTGTCGAGCACTTGGTGCCAGTCAGTGCTGGTGAGGTCGCCGATGTTGGGCACGCCGGGCATGCGGTGGGCGATGATCCGGCAGGCGCCGGGGTCGATGTCCGACACCCATGCGGTGCTGCCCCCGAACACCGCTTCTGCGGCCATGTCCAGGCCGCCGTATCCGGTGCACAGCGAGCCGATCCGCGGGCCGTTCACGGTGCCTCCTTCGGGTCGGGGTGGGTGGGTTCGAGGTGGGGGCCGGCAGGGGCAGTCATGCGGCGCTGGCCAGGTGCTTCGGGCGCCTATAGCTGGGGCTGATGTGCGGGATGTCGTTCGGGTCGTCGATGTCGTCCCAAGCCACCGCGGTCACCCAGCCGTTGCGCAGGGCCACGGTCTTGGCGCAGGCCGAAGGTCCGGGACGCATGCAGCGCTGGCGGTAGTACACGTCGACCTTCTGGGCGACTTCCTTCGTCACCTGCTGGCGTCGTCCGCGGGCCAAGTTCCGGGCGTGCGTGTCGCTGATGCCGGCCTCGATGCCGCTGCGGGTCACGGGCCAGCCCATGGCAGCAAGCGCCTGAAGCCGCCGGGCCGTGCCGATCGCCGGAACCAGATCGGGTGTCCTCGATACCGGGCGAAGAGCCAGGACGCGGGCGGCGGCCGAGTGCTGTACGCCTTCGACCGTTCCGTTCAGCCACGACCAGAGCGTCCGGCGGGCCACGCCTGCCGTCGTGTAGATCGCGGTCTGACTCCAGCCGGAGGCGATGAGCCGGTTGATGTGGGCCACGACCACGGCACGGTCGACGTAGGCGGCGGCGCCGCGCAGCCGACGCAGGTCGCGGATCTTGCAGTCGCGGCGCCAAGCAGCGCGGCAGAGATCGCAGCGGCAGGGTGCCCAGCGGTTGTGGCGGCGGGGGCCTTGGTAGCGGCTGGCTGCGCCGTGGGCGGGGATTCGATCGGGCATTGGTTCCTCCTTCAGAACAGGTGGTCGGGTTCGGTCGTGCTGGCGGGTTCGGCGGGCGCCGGTGTCCGTGTGCACTGGTGGTCGGCGACGACGATGTGGGTGCAGCGGCCGGCGCGGATGTGTTCGGGGCCGCGGTGGAGAAGCCGGGGCCGCAGCAGCGGGTGGAGGCGGAGGCAGTAGGTGAGGCGGCCTTGGAGGCGGGCCGCGAGTTCCTGCTGCAGATCGAGGGGCCGAGGGTCGGCGCGCACCTGGACGGCGGCGACGTGGCCGACGAGGGCCCGGAGTATCGGCGCCTTGCACCAGGGGCAGAGCTGGGTCCGCGGCCGGTCGCTCATCGGGCTGGAGAAGTCGAGCCACGACGGCGGAGGCTTGCGCTTGGCGGGGGTCATGCGACCACCCGCGCCGGCTCTGCCGCAGTTACACGGTGAGTGACCCTGGAGGGCTTGCGGGTACTTGCGGGTACTGGAAGCCGGTTCCCCGCCCCTATATGAAAAAGCGCGCTAGACGATCTTGTTCTCTCATCTCTCAACGCATTGAGTGCGATTAGGTACCCGCAAGTACCCGCAAGTACCCGCAGCAAGTTGTTGACCTGCATCTTTACAAGATCGAAAGTGCGGGTACTGGCAAGTAGCAAGCGAAGTGAAGTACCCGCAACCGGGTTCCAGTACCCGCAGGAACGGACGAGGGCGATCCGCTTGGGTGATGCGGAGAGGGACACTCCGGGGCTCTGCGGGTACTTCGCGGGTACCTGCGGGTACTTCGCGGGTACCTGCGGGTACTGGCCGATTTCTAGTACCCGCAAGAATCGGTAACCCAGAGTAAGAATCAGCGTGTTGTTCATGCCGCTTCCCCCGGGGACTCAGCCGCGGATTCAGCCGTGCCGTCGGCCGCCACGTAACGGTCCACGCGGTAGTGCCAGACCTTGCGGTGTGCGTCGAAGTCCCCGTGCAGAACAAGGTCGCCGAAGAACCTGCCGCGCCGTGAGCCGAGCATCATCGCCAGTCCACGAGGGGAAGGCAGCGTGCCGTTGGCCCGGGTGATGAACGTGCCTTTCCACGGGTCGTCGCCGAAGCCGAAGCCGGGAATGGTCTGGGCGCTGGCCAGTACGTCGGTCGCCACCTGCGGGGTGCTGCCGAACTTCGAGTACCAGGTGGTGAGGAACGCGGCCCACATGGACGCCTCGTCGTCCTGCGCCTCGATCTCGTCGCGGTTGGACAGGAAGCCCGCCAGCCCGTGGAAGGCGAGGAAGCCGCCCATCGCGCTGGCCCACCGGCGGAAGGAGCGCATGGGCTGGTCTTCGCGCGGGGCGCCGGCGACGATCCACGCCCGGACCATGACGAGCAGGTGGTGCAGCAGGTTGGCGCGGCTGGCCGGGTCCTCCAGCCATTCCCCCAGGTCGGGGATGAGGAAGCCGCCGCGCAGGTCTGGCCGCGGACAGTTGGGGTCCAGGTGCACCAGAACGGTGCGCTGCGCGATGTCGCCGCCGAAGCGGATGTTGTTGCCGGTGACCAGCCACAGCCGGTCGTTGACGAGGCGGGCCTCTTCGCTGCGCCCGAGGATGCGGTCGTCCCACACCGGGTTGGTCAGGAGCTTGGCGAGGGACGGGGCGTCGACGGCGTCGTATTCGCCGACGTTGTCGAACACGACGACGGCGTTGGAGGAGAGCAGGGTGGAGGTGATGGCTTTGCGGAGTTCGTCGTCGTCGCTGACCCAGGGGCGGACGGTTGCGCCGTAGAGGCTGCCGATGATGTCGGCGAGGAGGGTCTTGCCGGAGCCGCGGTCGGCGGCGGAGATCGCGCCGAGCGGAACGACGCCGCCGATGTAGGGCCGCAGGATCGGGGAGATGAGCAGGGCCATGTAGTTGGCGAGTGCTGCTGCGGATGCCCAGGGGAAGTCGCCGAGGACGAAGTTGAGGACGAAGCTGCGGGCCCGTTCCGTGTCGACGACGTCGGGTACGTCGGGGACCCGCGGGATGGTCATCTGCGGTGCGTGGTAGAGGCGGGTGGCGGGGTCGTATCCGGGATCCTGCAGGATGCTTCCGTCGGGGCGCAGCACCGGGGTGCCGACAATGTTGACCAGGGCGGGGACCTTGGGCCATCGGGTTTCGGTGAGGACTGCTTTGCAGGTGGCGACTGCCGGGCTGGCGGGCACTTGGACAGTGCCGCCGTCCTTGGCCTTGGTGCGGTAGACGTCGACGTGCTGGGCGAGGAGGCGCCGCAGGCTGTCGGGTGTGATGGCTTGGATGGTGCGGGTCAGGGTGTGGGGCTGCTCGGCGATGGTGTGGCCGCTGACTTCGACGACCTGGACGAGGTTGCCTGCGCGGACGTAGGTGTCGGGCAGGGCGCCGTCGGCGATCGTGTCGGCGATGCCGGTGATGGCGGCGGGCTCGTTGTTGATGGCGACCGAGGGGCGGATGTCACCTGCGGCCGGATCGTCGTCGGTTTCCCGCGGGGTGGGCAGGGGCGGCGGGTCGGCGATCAGCGCGCGCAGGCCTTCGGCGTCGTCGCGGGGCAGCCGGGCGGCCAGGCTCTGACGCGTGGCTTCAACGTCCGCTTCGGTGAGCTGCCCGATTGCCCAGGCGAGGATGCCCAGGAACTCGGCACGAGCGCTGTCTTTGCTGCGGGTGCGTTCCTGCCCGTCGCGGGACTGCTGCATGGCGGTGGCGAAGGCGTCGAACAGCTGCTCCGCCGCCGTCTTGGCCGGGTACATGCCGGCTGCCGACTCGCGCACGGCGGACGCGGTCGCGAGTACCGCGGCCTCGTGACGCGACTGTCCCTGTGACAGTGCGGTCGTGAACTGGGTGAGGATGCCGCCGAGCAGCTCGGGCCGCGCGCTGCTGGTGTGCCGGTCGATGAAGTTCTTCAGCTGCTCGTCGGTGGCGGCGTCGGCGTTGTCTCCGGCATCCCTCAGCAGGTCTGCCACTTCGGCCGGCAGGACAGGGACGGGGCCGGTGAGCTTCCACTGGTAGTGCGCGCCGTCGGCTTCCTTCTCGTGTGTGGAAGGGGCGACGACGATGATGCCGTTGGCGCCGCGGACATCTCCCCAGCCCTTGCCGAGTCCGCCGGTGCCGTTGCCGAGGGTGCGGCCGTCGGGCACGGCGAAGATGTAGTGACCGCGGCCGGCTGTGTTGCGGCGTGTGGATTGGAACGGGGCTGCGGTGTCCGCGGTTGCCTGCGCGAGCGGTCCGGGGATGCGGTCGGGGTGGTCGACGTCGAAGGCGACTGCGCCGGAGCGGCCCATGTGGAGGGCGAGGCTGTCGCTGGAGCCGGCGAACCAGGCGACGATCTGGTCGGCGTCGCGGCTGGTCTTGGCTGGCCAGCCTTTGCCGAGGACGGATCCTGCGTGCTTGCTGGCGCGGCTGACCGGGAGGACGTACCAGCCCGCGGCGGCGTACTTGAGCGCCGCGGAGATGGTGTCGTCTTCCTCGGTGATCTCGGGGATGGTCAGCTCTGTCACGCCGCGTCCTCGGTGTCGTTGCAGTGGGTCGGGAGGCTGCTGTACTCGTCGATGCGCTGCTCGGGCGGGAGTCGGACGCCCGCGGCCTGGCGCATCAGCTGGTGCCACTGGGAGTGGCAGGGCGGGCACAGGTACGCGGTGGGCCAGCGGTCGGCTTCGCGGCTGCCGAATATGGCGCGGGGCGCCCAGTGGTGGAGCTGGGTTCCGGCGGCGCTGCCGCAGCGTTCGCACTCAGGCGTGTCGTGCTCGTCGCGCAGATCGTGGAAGAGGTAGTGACCAAGGCCTTCGCTCTTCCGGGCGGCGAGGATCTTGCCGCAGGCCAGGCACCACCACCAGCCCTGTTTGCTGCCGTCGCGCCGGATGATGTGGCCGAGGAGCCGGTGCTGGTGGCCGCAGTAGTGGCGGTACCGGCAGACGGAACACCACATGGATCCGTAAGTACGGAACGAGGCACTGCATCGACGGCAGCGGTAGAGCTCGCCGTCCCGGCGACGGTTGGCGTTGATGATGCTCTGGATCGTTGCGTGGTCCATAGTGGGCGGCTCCTTTCTGGTCTTGGGGCTGGTGCGCAGTGCCCGCCCGGGCGTCGAACACCGGGGCGCCGGCCTGGTTACCGGGCGGGCGATAGGGATGGATCAGAACGGGGGCGGGGTGGAGCTGCCGCCCGCCGGGGCGGGCGCTCCCTGCTGTGCCTGCATTTGCGCGAGCAGGGCACGGACCGCCGGGTCGTTCAGGTCCGGATTCGCAGCCGGTGCGGTGATTTCGCCGGTGGTCGGGTTGACACCCGACGGCGCCGCGGCGGGTGCGGTCATCTCGATCTGCGCGGCGGCCACGTACTCGGCACGGAAGATCTTGGGCGCGTTGAACCCGGCCCTCTTCACCTCGCCGTCCTGCGTGTACGTGACGGTCAGGTGGCCGCCGACCTCGAGGCCGCGGGCACCGGAGTTACGGACGGCTTCCTGGACCGCGGTCTTCAGCTGGCCCTTGACGTACAGCCGGCGCTTGCCGGTGTCGTTCTCGACCGACGGGTCGCGCTGCTCGGTCTGGATGGTGACGACGAGCTGCATGGCCGGGTTGCCGTCTTCCCAGAACTTGGGGTTGCCGGTGGTGAAGTCCTTCTGCTGCTCGACGGTGGGCTGTTCGGTGATGCGCCCGGCGAAGCTGGTGCCGATGGTCGGGAACTTGGCGGAGGGGGCGCCGCCGCCACCCATGAGGAAGTCGTTGGCGTTGACCGGAGTGCTCATTGCTGTGTGCTCCTTGGCTGTTATGCGATCAGGGATTCGAAGCCGCTCCGGGTGGGCTGCTTCTGGACGCCCGGGCAGCCGACGGAAAGGTCGGTGGAGCCGGGCTTGAACCACGGGCAGAAGCGGCACTTGGCCTCTTCGCTCGTGGGGATCTGGGACCAGCGCTCGGGGTGCGCCTCGGGGTCGAGGTCGATGAGTTGCTGGCGGATGCGGTCGAGCCGCTCGAGGGCATCAAGCGCGACCTGCCGGTCATACGGCTCGGTCCATACGTGGACGCGGAGTTCGTGGTAGCGGGCGACGAAGACGATGGCGACACGCTGCGGGGTCTCGCCTGCGTTCTCCTGACCGAGCCCGTACAGGTGGGCCTGCTTGCGGTACTGGTCGCCGGGGCCTTTGCGCCGGTAGTTGTCCAGCGTGGAGGTGCCGACGAGTTTCCAGTCGAAGACTGTGCCGGTGCCCCGGTCGTACAGGTCGCTCGAGCCGGCGAGGGTCGAGTCGTCGGTGGCGCCCTCGCGGACGGTCACCCGCTCTTCGATCTTGTAGCGGCCTGCCGTGTTGCGCCCGGTGAAGGCCTCTTCCATCCAGGAGTGGAAGCCGGTGCCGAGGATGGAGGCGATGGGGTCGCCGCCGTCGGTGACGGTCGGCCAGTCGTACATCTTGTAGGTGAGCTTGCGCTCGCACGGGTCGCCGACCTCGGAGGGGCCGATGCGCTTCTGCTGGGAGCGGGGCGCGTTGTTCGCCGCGTCGACGATCAGGTCGGCGACGCGGGAGGCGAGGGCCTGGCCGATGTCGTCGGAGCCGGTGGCAATCACGCTGCTTCACCGCCCTCGACCTCGAGCGCGGGCAGGCCCTGGAGTTCGCGGAGCAGGTACGCGAACTGCTGGCCGGACATGGTCACGAACCAGTCGCCCGGGTGGCCTTTGCCACGGCGCTTGTGCCACACCACGCCGAGCGAGGCGCGATCGTTGTCGCGCTCGACTTCGGCCTCCGTCACCCAGGCGGCGAGTTCCTGGCGTGCGCAGTTCTTGGCTTCGATGACGACGGCGGGGATGCCGGCGATGTCGCCGCGGTCTTGGGTGCCGTTGAGTGCGCGGCGTTCGGCGTGGACGAAGCCCATGGTGCGGAGGTAGTTGACGATCGCGGTTTCGGCCGCGGTGCCTTTCCTTTTGGAGGCGCTCACTGGTCGGTCTCCTTGGCGAGTGCGTGGGTGGCGAGGCGCCGGATCGTCTGGGCGGCGAGCAGGACGATGGCGACGGCGAATGCCAGGGCGAGGCCGACGAGAACGACGAGGCCGGTCGCGGCGAGGAAGTAGAGGATGCGGTCGGCCATCAGGCACCGATCCAGGTGACGAGGCGGGAGCTGCGGGACGAGGTCCGCTTCGACTTGCTGGCCGTCAGCTCCCGGATCAGCCCGTGCTTTGCGGCGGTACTGAACCGCGGCCCCCACTGCTGGTGCTTGTCCGGCTCACCGACGAGTCCCTGCTTCACGAGGTCGGAGGCCTGGAACGGGATGCGGCGGCGGGCCATCTCCTCGATGGCGGCGTCACATTGGTCGGCCCATGCCGGGTCGCTGCTGTCGTCGGCCTCTGCCATGCCGTCGTTCTTGAGGCGCTCGCCGGCGGCTGCATCGAACCGGGCTATGGAGGTACTCGTTCCTTTGGTGCTCACTGCTTCTCCTTGCGGGTCTTGGGTGCCCGCCCGGTGGGGGCCGGGCGGGCGGTGGCCGCGGTGGGGGTCACGCGGCCGGGAGGGGTGGCTAGTCGTGCTCGTAGAACTCGACCTGGATGCCGTCGCGGCGGACGGTCACGGTCGCGTGGTCGCCGAAGGCGTCGAGGAGAACGTCGTGGAACTCGCCGCCCTCGATGGCTCGGTCCAGCGCGCGCGCCCGTTCGTACCGCTGCTGGTCCGGCCCCTCGTACCGCTCGCCGACCTTCTTCTTGCGGCCGGGTCGGTCAGGGTCATCGACCCATTCGCCGCCGGTCATCTGGCCGAGGCTCGGGTGGCTGTACCCCACCTCGAGCTCGTACTCGTCCTCAACCTCACGGTCCGCGTCGGTGCGCATCCAGGTGCCGTAGACGCTGAAGGTGCAGGGCTCGCCGTCGTTGAAGTACGGCGTGGCCTGACGCCACCCGAACTCGACGATGGTCGGGTCGTCGAGCACGGCCTGAAGGATCGGCTGGAACTCCTCAAGCGGGCGCTGCTTCTCGCGGTCTGCACCGCGGGTGATGTCGCCCTCGACGGGGATGCCAAGGAAGTTGCGGGCGGTGGTCACTGGTCGCCTCCGGCGGTGGTGAGGAGCAGGTGGGAGAGGGGCACGGTCTTGCGCTGACTGCCGGACATCCACGCCTTGACGGGCATGCCTTCGATGTAGTCCGCAGGGGAGGGGAGCCAGCCGAGGTCTTCGAGTACGTGCTGCTCGGCGATCAGGCGGACGGGCACCTTGGCCGTGGTGCGGGCTTTGGGGACGTCGAGGGTGACGCCGAAGATCCGCTGGCAGAGCCAGACGCCCTCGGTGTGGTGGTAGAGGGAGCGGTGTCGGACGTCGCCGATGATTCGCTTGGAGCTGTCGATGAACTCGTGGATGGGCAGGTAGAGCTCGGGGCTGCCGCCCCACTTGCGGGCGGACGATTGGGCGTGATGCCAGCTGTTCACAGCGGCTTCTCCTGGGGTGCGATGCTGGTTTGGCGTCCCGCCCGAATTCGTCTCGGGCGGGGCGTCCTACGTGGTGCGCCGGGTCGGGGGCCGTGGACATCCGCCGGCCCGGCGGGATCAGGTGCCGCTGTCGGCCAGCGGCGAGTGGTGCAGCGAGACGACCGGGCCCTCGGCGAACCGGGCCTGGATGGTCCGGGCGTCGATCTCCTGCGTCGTGGAGGCGGCCGAGTCGGCGAGGCAGGCGACCCGCAGCCGCTCCTTCAGGTCGGCGATCTGCCGGTCGCAGTCCTCGAGCTGGACTTCCTGCAGGGCGACGATGTCCTCAGCCCGTGCGGCCTTGTCTTCGGCCCACTGCCAGGCGGCGTACACGTCGGCCCGGTCGGCTTGGAGGACGGCGAAGTAGTCCTGTGCGGCCAGCTGCCAGTTGAGGAGCTTGGCTATGTCGGCCTGCAGTTCGCGGATCTTGTCGGCGGCGCGGTGGCCGCCCGTGCCGCGGAGTCGGGGAAGGATGCTGCTCACGCGATCACCCCGGCGTCCATGTCTTCGAGCTGCCGTTCGCGGATGCGGAGCTTGGACTGCAGCTCGGCGATCTCGGCGTCCCGCTGGCGCAGCTGGTCGAGGAGGAACGGCACGTCGTCGCGGGCGGCTGCCGCGAAGTCGGCATGCAGCTCGTTGGCGAAGACCCCTACTGAGCCGCGGATTACGGAGTGCTGGGTGCGGAGGATGTCCTCCACCACGTGTGCCTGCACAGGCGGCAGCGAGCTTCGTTCGGTCACGGGGCTGGCGGTCCAAGTGCTGCCAGCCAGGATGCGGTCTGCGTTCAGCTGGTCTACGCGCTGCTGGATCTCGCCCAGGCGGTCGGCGTCAGGCACGGGGTTCCCCCTTGAGGAGCTTGAGTTCGTGGCGCCCCCACAGGTGGAGGGCGAGGAATACGGCGGCGGAGACGGCGACGCCGATCGGGTTCAGGAGGCGGCTCACCGGCGGGCCGCCTTTACTGCGGCTTCGAGCTGGGCCACCCGGGCGGCGAGCACCACGTGGGTGAGGACCGCGCTGGCCCGTACTTGCTCGTCGACGGGCACCGGTTCGGGCAGCGGGCTGAGCATCCGCACGCCCTCGTAGTCCGAGCGCGGGGCGAGGGTGAGCTGGCCGGGCGGGTCCGGGATCGGCTGCGGATCGGAAGGTCCGTCGTCCTCGTGCCGGTACTCGATGCACCGGTACTGGTTGGCGATGGAGATGTATCCCTCCGGGGAGAGGGGCCCTTCCATCCACTGGATGGGGGTTCGCCCCATCAGGGCCACGAGGATCAGGGGGCAGCCGTTGGCGTCGTCGCCGTTCCGTGCGGGCTTGTCGTGGATGCAGGTCGAGCAGTTCGCGCTCAGCCAGCCGTCGCCCTCGGTGCCGTTGGAGAACGGCGACCCTTCGCGGGCCTCGTCGTAGAGGCGGCTGTAGTCGTCGGGTGTCACGCCGCACCGCCGATCAGGTCGTCGGGGATGTCGACGAACCCGGCGAGGATGGAGGCCCGCAAGCCCTCGTCGGTGATCCAGGCGGGGACCCTGGTCCGCGGCGCCAGGTCCAGGCCGGCGAGCAGAGCCCGTGCCGGTTCACCCGACACGACCGGCGCATCCGACAGGAGCGGCGAGACGACCACCGCGACCGGGCGGCTCATGACGCACCTCCGGTTCTTGGGCGGGCAGGCGGGGCAGGTGCAGCCGGGCAGGGGGAATGCGGAGTCGGGGTCGAGGTCCAGGTACTGGTGCCGCTGCTCGAGGAGCAGACCCTCAGCGGTGGCCTTCGCCTTCAACGCGGTCAGCTCGTCCGCGACCTGCTCCAGCGGCCACTCCCATTCGCCGGACGGGCGGGCGGGGATACCGATCGTCGCCATCACGCACCCGCCTTCGGGGTCAGGCACTCGCCGTGGACCCGGCAGCCGGCGCAGGTGCACTTCGCGAGCTGGGCGTCGACCATGCGACTGTCGGAGTAGTGGTCGATCAGCAGCTCCGTGACCGGGTTGCCCTCCGGCTGCTTGTCAGCGAGACGGCCGACGGCCCGCAGCAGGTCGCGCAGGTGGGCCAGCTCGCCGGGGTACTCCTCGACTCCGGTGGTGGCGTCCGAGGCGGTCGCGGCGGGCTGGTACGACTCGTAGGTCCGACCGGCCCCGTCGACGCCAGGCTCGTCGCTGATCAGCAGCGCAATCTCCTGACGGACGGTGTCGCTCATGTCGCCGTGCTTCAGGATCAGATCGAGAGCCGATCGGATGCCGTGCCAGTCGGCCAGCTCCTTGCGGAGAGCCTCGATCTCGCGGGCCATGTCGTTGGCCGCGCGAGTGACGTTGGCCAGTACCTCGCCAGTGCTCATGCCGCCACCGCCTTCGAGGTGACGATCAGGCGCGGGTTGTAGGCGGCCAGCACCTTGTTGTGCCAGGCCAGTTCGGCGAGCTGGTACTCGCGGGCCCGAGCAGTGGCCGGGGTGCGGCACAGGCGGATCGAGTACGCCGCAGACTCCGCGGCGATCTCCGCCTCCAGCACGTGGGCCGGCATCTGGCTGCCGATCAGAACAGCGACAGCGTCAGGGATAGGGACGGGGACCAGGCGGGGTTCGCCTGCCGATGCGGATGGAATAGTGGACACGGGTCCACTCCTCTCGTTCTCGCGGATGGTGTGGGTGGATCCAGGCCGGCGTCGTGTTCCAGCACGGCGTCGGCCGCATAGCCGCTAGGCGGCGAGGGGGCGGGGGCTGTACCTGTGCGGCATGACTTCGCCGTTCTCCAGCACCCAGCGGATGTGCCCTGCCGTCAGCCGCGGCGTCTTCCCGATCCGCGTGTACGGGATCGAGCCGAGTTGAATCTGCTCGGTGACCCAGTTCTCGGTCTTGCCGAGGTACTCGGCGGCTTCGGCCGGCGAGTAGGTGCGCAGCTCGCGGTCTGCCGAGGCGGTCAGGTTCTCGAGGGCGCCGACCAGCCGCTCCATGAGCGCGGCATCGACGGTCGGGGGGACTTCAGGCGAGGGGGCCAGGTTCGTCCTGGTCACGGGGCTTCTCCCTTGTGATGGCTGCGAGGGGAACTCGCAGTTCCTGGGCGATCCGGTTGAGCGTTTCGAGCCCTGCTCCCTGCTTCTCGTTCTCGACGTGAGAGAGGAAGCCGGGGTCTCGATCTATGCGGACGGCGAGCCGTCTCAGGCTCATTCCGCGTGCCTCACGGATGGACTTGATTGCGGCTCCGTTCGGTGTCACAGCACCCAAAGTATGGGTGTTGTCGCCGCTTCGCAAGGTGTACGCCCGGATTGTTTGGGCGTTTCTCTGCCCTCGATGGGTGTCTTTGGGTGCACGGGGTGTCAGATGGGGGGCGCGCGCACGGCACGGCGTGCACGGCGCTCTGCTTCAAAAAGCAACGAATGTGAGCCTCGAACACCGATTGATACAGGTCACTTAGGTGTCCCGATGGGTGCGTGTTGCCATGCCCTGGTGCATGATGAGCGCATGGGCAAGGACTGGCCGCGCCTGGCGGAAGCCATCGAGGCGGCACGCGAAGCGAAGAACTTCACGCAGGTGGCGCTCGCCAAAGCGGCAGGCGTCAGCGAGTCGACGATCCAGAACCTCGAGTCGGGCACGGAGCGCAAACGGATTCCCGCATCGCTGCCCGCAGTCGAGCGGGCCCTCGGCTGGGCGGCCGGCTCGGGTGAGAAGGTGCTCGAGGGCCGTGACCCAGCACCCCTTAGCGAGACAGCCCCCGCGCCAACGGACCTGCCGCTGCGGATCCTGCAGGAACTACAGGACGGGCCGCTCCTCGACACCACGGTCCTCGACCTGACACCACTGGGCTCCAGCGCCCGGATGATCGTGGTCGTCAAGGGCGAGCCAGACGCCAGCCCCGAGCAGATCCGCGCCGACCTCCTCGCCTGGGCGAAGGCTCAGCGCCACCTTCAGAATCTCGACGGAGACGACGACCCGACCGAGATTGCTAACTGATCGCAACTTATTGCTCACCGATCAGCACCGACCCCTCCCCACACCCCTGTCACATGTGATGTCATGTTGTTACCAACGAGCGGGCCAACCTCGGTGGTTTTGGGGGACCTATGCAGGTTCGGGTTCTTCGGGTGTCTGGCATGCCGCACAACGTGCAGGTGTGGCCTGTCATTCGGCGCGGCAAGTTGGTACTGCAGGTCAACGATCAGATCATCACTGACGAGTGTGCGCGATTCATCGAGGCGGCGTTCCGGCTGACCTCGTGTCACTGGGCCCCGGAAGCGGAGCAGAAGAGGCCGCGTCGGGGCGTCCACACTGGATGACGGCGGTGCCGGCTACCCCCATAAGCCGGCCAGCCGACCACTTAGAATCGTCCAGCGAGGTGAGCAGTGGCGTACTTCGAGAAGCGCGGCAAGGGCAAGGACGGCCGCATGCGATACCGCGGCCGGTACAAACTCCCCAACGGCAAGTGGGGTTCCGTCTCGAAAGACGACGAAGGCAACCCCTTCTATACGGGCAGATCGGCAGAGCAGTACGCGGCCGGACTGGAGACGGACGTCCGCCGCAAGACGTTCATCAACCCTCGCGATGGCAGGATGACAGTCGGCGAGTGGGCGGAGAAGTGGCTGCCGTCCGTCGATGTAGGTCCGTTGAGCGAGAAGGAATACCGGCTGCGGCTGAAGAACCAGATCCTCCCCGAGTGGGGAGATGTCGCGGTCGGAGACCTCTCCCCCACCGGCATCGCTGCCTGGGAGAAGCGGCTGCGCCAGAGGATCAGCAAGAACTACGCGGACGCTGTCATGTCGGTCTTCCGCACGATGATGGACGACGCGGTCACCGAGAAGCTCCGCGGTGACAACCCCGTGGCGACGCGCAAGACCGGCCGGCGTGGCAAGTACCGGCCGAGGCCGAAGGACGAGAGGGTCATCGCATCCCCGCGCCAGGTGCTGCTGATCGCGCGCAACGCGCTCGAGATGCGGGGCCTCAATGAGTACGCGATCGTTCTCTCCTCCGCATATACGGGCCTGCGGATCGGTGAGCTGGCCGGCGTGCACCGCGACCAGCTGGCACTCAAGGACACGACGCAGGGGCCCCGTCTGCACTCGGTGCAGCAAAGCCAGTATGTCGACGGCGTGTTCACCGAGATCGACAACAAGTACGACTCGGGCCGCGGACTGATCCTCCCCCTGTTCCTTGCCGAACTCCTGCAGCAGCTCATGGACTCGAGGCCGGACAGCGAGTGGGTGTTCACTGCTCCGAAGGGGGGCCGGCTGCTGCGAGGAGGCGACTGGTACAGGGAGACCTGGCAGCCGCTGGTGTCAGGGCGGGCGCCCCGCGGCGTGGTCCGGGGAGCGAAGGAACGGGTGGGAGTGCGGCCTGTGCTGGGTGTTGAGGGGCTGACGCCCCACGGCCTGCGCCATTCCCACAAGGTCTGGCTCGATGAGGGCAACCATCCGCGGGCTGCGGTCGAGGCTCGGATGGGGCATGAACTGCAGGGTGTCGAAGGCACGTACTCGCATGTCACACTGAGGATGGAGCTGGCGATCGCCGAGTACCTGCAGCAGTTGTGGGAGGGCTCGTTGAGGATCGCCGTGGACCGCCGCGAGTTCGGCTCCCATCCCCCGCTCGAACCCTCCCGCAGGAAACGATCTCCCAGAAATCTCCCAATCGCTGCTTGATCTTGGTCGGGCAACAGACGAAGCGCCCTCCCGCAGGTACGGGAGGGCGCTTCTTTGCAAGGTCATCTATGCGCGTTCTGCTGTAGCGTTGTCCTAGCGGATCGGCATGCCCGAAAGGGTCCGGGCGATCACCAGGCGCTGGATCTCGCTGGTGCCTTCGAAGATCGTGTAGATCGCCGCGTCGCGGTGCATGCGCTCCACCGGGTACTCGCGGGTGAAGCCGTTGCCGCCGAGGATCTGGATGGCCTGCGCCGTGACCTTCTTCGCGGTCTCACTGGCGAACAGCTTGGACATCGATCCCTCGGCCGAGGTGAACGGCTTGCCCGTGGTCGCCATCCAGGAGGCACGCCACACCAGCAGCCGGGCCGCGTCGATCCGGGTGCGCATGTCGGCGAGTTGGAAGGCGATGCCCTGGTTGTCGATGATCGGGCGGCCGAACTGCTCGCGCGTCGTCGCGTACTCGAGGGCCTCCTCGTACGCGGCGCGCGCGGTGCCCACCGCCATGGCGCCGACCGCCGGCCGTGACGCCTCGAAGGTGGCCATCGCCGCGTTCCTGACCCGCTCGCCACCGGACGTGGCGCCCGCGGCGCTTCGCTCGCGGGCCCTCGCCAGGCGCTCGTCGAGCTTCTCCTTGCCTCCGAGCAGGCAGTGGCCGGGGACGCGGACGCCGTCCAGGACGACCTCTGCGGTGTGCGAGGCGCGGATGCCGTGCTTCTTGAACTTCTGGCCCTGCGAGAGACCGGGGGTGCTGGGCGGCACGATGAACGAGGCGTGGCCCCTGGAGCCGAGCTCCGCGTCGACCACGGCGACCACCACATGAACGTTGGCGATACCGCCGTTGGTCGCCCACGTCTTGGTGCCGTTCAGCACCCACTCGTCCTTGGCCTCGTCGTAGACCGCGCGGGTGCGCATCGCCCCCACGTCACTTCCGGCGTCCGGCTCGGAGGAGCAGAACGCGGCGACCTTCACATCGTCCACGTCGCCGTACATCTGCGGGATCCAGGTGCCGATCTGCTCCTCGGTGCCGTTGGAGAGGACGCCGACGGCAGCGAGCCCGGTACCGACGATCGACAGGGCGATGCCCGCGTCGCCCCAGAAGAGCTCCTCCACCGCCATCGGGATGCCGAGCCCGGTGGGGTCGAAGAACTGCTGGGCGTAGAAGTCGAGGGAGTAGATGCCGAGCTTCGCCGCTTCCTGGATGACCGGCCAGGGGGTCTCCTCACGCTCGTCCCACTCGGCGGCGGCCGGGCGCATCACGTCCTTGGCGAAGCCGTTCAGCCAGTCGCGGACCTGCTTCTGGTCGTCGTTCAGATCGAGCGTGAACTCGGTCATGTCCCCTCCAGCACTACTACGCCCACCAGGGCGTTACTTACGGTAACAGAAGTCTGTTACCGGTTGGTAGCTCGTGTCAACCGACGCCACCCGATCACTCTCTCGGACGAACGGGTGTTACCTTGCGCGTCACGCATTTCGCAAGGGCGGGGAGAAACGAATCATGGAGACGACACACCACCAGCGGTCGGCCGACCAGCGGCGCCGGGAGCTGCTCGAGGCAGCCGAGCGAGTGGTGCTCCGCGACGGGCCGCAGGCCTCCATGAACGCCATCGCCGCCGAGGCGGGCATCACCAAGCCGATCCTCTACCGGCACTTCGGGGACAAGGGCGGCCTGTACCGGGCCCTGGCCAAGCGCCACACCGACGCCCTGCTCAACGCGCTGCGCGCGGCGGTGGACGCACCCGCCGACCGCCGCGAGCGCGTGGCGGCCACCCTCGACACATACCTCGCCGCCATCGAGGCGCGCCCGCAGGTCTACCGGTTCCTGATGCACCCGGGCGAGGACACCCAGACCTCCGAGCAGGGCTTCGACGTCGGCCGGCACTCCGCGCCGCTGCTGCGACGGCTCGGCGAGGAGCTGGGCAAGGTGATCGCCGACCGGGTGGACCTCGGCCCCGACGGGGAGCGGCTGGCCCGTATGTGGGGCCATGGCGTCGTCGGGATGATGCATGCCGCCGGCGACTGGTGGCTCAGCGAACGCCCCTGCTCCCGCGCCGAGTTGGTGAACAGCCTGACCGACCTGCTGAGCGGCCGGCTGTTCGAGGTGGACGACCGGGTGGGCGGCCCCGGGTTCTAGGGCTTCACTGCTCCCCCTGCCCGCCGCAGCGGAGCCGGTGCGTTGTCCCGGCCGGCGACCGAGCGGGTCAGCGACGCAGTCGCTCGCGGCGCTCGGCCGTCCCCCAGGACGTCTTACGTGCCGCACGAGTGACCCTGGACCGACGCCATCCCGAGAGGTGGTCGGTGTAGACCGTCCCCTCCAGATGGTCGCACTCGTGCTGCAGACACCGCGCGAAGAACCCGGTGCCCTCCACCCGCACCGGCTCACCGTCCCGGTCGACACCCTCCACCACCGCGTGGTCGAAGCGTTCGACGCCGGCCTCGAGACCGGGCAGCGACAGACAGCCCTCGGGGCCGCGGACGGTGACACCGTCCGCGGCGACCAGCCGCGGGTTGACGACATGTCCGAGGTGGCGGACGTCCTCGTCGTCGGGGCAGTCGTAGACGAACACCCTCAAGGGCACCGCGACCTGATTGGCCGCGAGACCGACGCCCTGCGCCGCGTACATCGTCGCGAACATGTCCTCGATCAGCTTCGCCAGCCCGGGGCCGAAGTCGGTGACGGTCGCGCAGGGGGCGTGCAACGCGGGTTCGCCGAGCAGGCTCATGGCCCTGACGAGTCCGAAGCTGCCGGGGATCGGCCTGTTTCGCATGGCGCACAGCGTACGATCCCGCCGCTTTCCCCCCGCATTCCCGCCGTTCCCGCCTGACCTCCACACCTTTCCCCCGGAGCCGAGGTACGGGCCTGGCACCGGACCTCGATAGGCTGGCCCGGACCGACGCAAGGAGGATCAAGGACGATGTCAGGCAACTCGGAGCCCCTGACGCCGCGAGCCAAGCTGGCCGTGACGGCAGGCAAGGCCGCGGCGGCGGTGTCGCGCGCCGCCGGACGCGGCAGCGGATCGGTGATCGGCGGCCGGGTCGCGCTCAAGCTCGACCCCGATCTGCTGGGGCGGCTGGCGCAGCACCTGGACGTCGTCCTCGTGTCGGCGACCAACGGCAAGACCACCACGACGCGGCTGATCGCCGAGGCGCTGCGGGCCAGTGGCCCCGTCGTGTCGAACGCGCTCGGCGCCAACATGCCGGCGGGCATCACCTCGGCGCTGGCCGGCGGCTCGGACGCCAAGTTCGGCGTGATCGAGGTCGACGAGAAGTACCTCGCCGGTGTCGCCCGCGATGTGACCCCCAAGGCGATCGCACTGCTGAACCTCTCGCGCGACCAGCTGGACCGTGCGGCGGAGACCCGGATGCTCGCCGAGAAGTGGCGCGAGGGCCTGTCCGGCACCAAGGCCACCGTGATCGCCAACGCCGACGACCCGCTCATCGTGTGGGCCGCGTCGTCCTCGCCGAACGTGGTGTGGGTGGCGGCCGGCCAGGAGTGGAAGGACGACGCCTGGTCCTGCCCGTCCTGCGGCGGTGTGATGCAGCGTCCCGGTGACGACTGGTTCTGCGGCGAGTGCGGCTTCCGCCGCCCCGCACCGAGCTGGGTGCTCAGCGGCGACCATGTCCTCGACCCGCACGGCAGTGCATGGCCCATTCACCTCCAGCTGCCCGGCCGCGCCAACAAGGCGAACGCCGCCACCTCGGCCGCGGTCGCCGCCGCCTTCGGGGTGCCGCCGCAGGTCGCCCTGGAGCGCATGTACCAGGTCCAGGCGGTGGCCGGCCGGTACGACGTGGTCTCGTTCCTCGGCCGCGAGGTACGCCTGCTGCTGGCGAAGAACCCCGCCGGCTGGCTGGAGACGTTCTCCCTGATCGACCTGCCGCCGACGCCGGTCGTCCTGTCCGTCAACGCCCGCGGCGCCGACGGCACGGACACCTCCTGGCTGTGGGACGTGGACTACACCCGGCTCGCGGGCCACCCGATCTTCGTCATCGGCGACCGGAAGCTGGACCTCGCGGTCCGCCTGGAGGTCGCGGGCCTGGACTTCCGCGTGTGCGAGTCCGTCGACGAGGCGGTGCAGCTGGCCCCGCCCGGACGGATCGAGCTGATCGCCAACTACACCGCCTTCCAGGACGTGCGCCGCCGCGTCGGCAACTGACCCGCGGACCCGAAAAGGACTGATGAGCATGAGTGACAGCAGCCTGCGCCTGGTCTGGGTCTACCCGGACCTGCTCAGCACCTACGGTGACCAGGGCAACGCGCTCGTCGTGGAACGCCGGGCCCGGCAGCGCGGCCTGGACGTGATGCGCGTGGACGTACGCAGCGACCAGCCCGTCCCCACCTCCGGCGACATCTATCTGATCGGCGGCGGTGAGGACCGGCCGCAGCGCCTCGCGGCCGAGCGGCTGCGCCGCGACGGCGGACTGAGCCGGGCGGCCTCCAACGGCGCGATCATCTTCTCGGTCTGCGCCGGCTACCAGATCCTCGGGCACGAGTTCGTCAACGACCTCGGTGAGCGCGAGCCGGGCCTGGGCCTGCTCGACGTCGTCTCCACGCGCGGCGAGGGCGAGCGGTGCGTCGGCGATGTACTGGCGGACATCGACCCGCAGTTGGGCCTGCCCCAGCTGACCGGGTTCGAGAACCACCAGGGCATCACCCACCTCGGGCCCACGGCCCGCCCGTTCGCCCGCACGATCCTCGGCCGGGGCAACGGCACGGGCGACGGCACCGAGGGCGCGTACAACGAGACCGTCTTCGGCACGTACATGCACGGTCCGGTGATGGCCCGCAATCCGC
The DNA here is from genome assembly GCF_042888425.1 of Streptomyces sp. NPDC002889. Taxonomy (NCBI): domain Bacteria; kingdom Bacillati; phylum Actinomycetota; class Actinomycetes; order Kitasatosporales; family Streptomycetaceae; genus Streptomyces; species Streptomyces sp. NPDC002889. The sequence continues at coordinate 125,878 of NZ_JBIAPT010000014.1, read as the reverse complement.
AGATCGCGGATCTGCTGCTGAAGCTGGCCCTCGATGTGAACGCGCTGCCGCCGACCGACGACCGCTGGTACGAGGCGCTGCGCGCGGAGCGGATCGCGACCGCGACACAACCCGCCTGACAGCCCGTCTGACAGGCCGCTCGCTCAACCGAGCAGGGGACCCGAGCCCGGTCCCAGCACTCGGACGCCCGGTTCGTCCCCGCCACCCTGCGCCGGTAGGGTGGCGGGGATCCAACCGGACGACGTGGTCCGGAGTCGGCCCACGTTGTAAAGGTATTTCGGGCTATGCGCATTGGTGTGCTCACCTCCGGTGGCGACTGCCCCGGTCTGAACGCCGTCATCCGTTCCGTCGTGCACCGTGCCGTCGTCGACCACGGCGACGAGGTCATCGGCTTCCACGACGGGTGGAAGGGTCTCCTGGAGTGCGACTACCGCAAGCTCGACCTTGACGCGGTGGGCGGCATCCTGGCCCGTGGCGGTACGATCCTCGGCTCCTCCCGGGTCCAGCCCGCGCATCTGCGCGACGGTGTGGAGCGGGCCAGGGGGTACGTGGCGGAGCTGGGCCTGGACGCGATCATCCCGATCGGCGGCGAGGGCACCCTCAAGGCCGCCAATCTGCTGTCCGAGGGCGGGCTGCCCATCGTCGGCGTCCCGAAGACCATCGACAACGACATCGCATCGACCGACGTCACCTTCGGCTTCGACACCGCCGTCGGTGTCGCGACCGAGGCTCTGGACCGGCTGAAGACCACCGCCGAGTCGCACCAGCGGGTGCTGATCGTGGAGGTCATGGGCCGGCACACCGGCTGGATCGCCCTGCACTCCGGCATGGCGGCCGGTGCGCACGCCATCGTGGTACCCGAGCGTCCCTTCGACATCGACGAGCTGAGCAAGCGGGTCGGGCAGCGCTTCGAGGCGGGCAAGCGGTTCGCGATCGTCGTCGTCGCGGAGGGCGCGAAGCCCCGCGAGGGCTCGATGCAGTGGGACGAGGGCGGCAAGGACATCTACGGGCACGAGCGCTTCGCCGGCGTGGCCCGCCAGCTGTCCATCGAGCTGGAGCAGCGGCTCGGCAAGGAGGCGCGTCCGGTGATCCTCGGCCATGTTCAGCGCGGTGGTACCCCGACCGCCTACGACCGGGTCCTCGCCACCCGCTTCGGCTGGCACGCGGTGGAGGCCGCGCACCGGGGCGAGTTCGGCATGATGACCGCGCTGCGCGGCACCGACATCACGATGGTGCCGCTCGCCGAGGCCACCGAGACCCTCAAGACCGTCCCCGCGGAACGCTACGCCGAGGCCGAGTGCGTCCTGTGAGGTAGCCGCATACCCGACGAACCGCCCCCGGTCGCAGCCGCGACCGGGGGCGGTTCTAGTCTGGTCCGGACAACAGGCGCGAATCGGGAAGTCCCCCAGGAGTACACAGATGGATCACAGCGGGCACGGCATGACGATGGATCTGCCGCCGTTCACGCTGGGGCGTGGCCTTGCGTACTCACCGGACGCCTTCTTCCTGATCGGCTGTCTGGTGGCGCTCGGTCTGTACGGATGGGGGGTCGTCCGGCTGCGCAGGCGCGGCGACGCCTGGCCGGTCGGCCGTACCGTCTCCTTCGTCATCGGCGTGCTGAGTGTGGCACTGGTGATGTGCACCCGGCTGAACGACTACGGCATGGTCATGTTCAGCGTGCACATGGTGCAGCACATGGTGATCAGCATGGTTTCGCCGATCGTGCTGCTGCTGGGCGCCCCGATCACGCTGGCGCTGCGGGCGCTTCCGGTCGCGGCGCGCGGCAGCAAGGGACCGCGCGAAGTGCTGCTGATGCTGCTGCACAGCCGCTACATGCGGATCGTCACGCACCCGGCCTTCACCATCCCGCTGTTCATCGCGAGCCTGTACGCGCTGTACTTCACGCCGCTCTTCGACTTCCTCATGGGGTCCGAGCCCGGGCACGCCGCGATGATGGTCCACTTCCTCGCGGTCGGCCTGGTGTTCTTCTGGCCGATCATGGGCGTCGATCCGGGGCCGCACCGCCCCGGCTATGTGATGCGGATGCTGGAGCTGTTCGCGGGCATGCCGTTCCACGCGTTCTTCGGCATCGCGCTGATGATGGCGACCGAACCGATGATCAAGGCGTACGAGAACCCGCCGGCGTCACTCGGCATCGACGCGCTCGGTGACCAGACCGCGGCGGGCGGGATCGCCTGGGCGTTCAGCGAGATCCCGTCCGTGCTGGTGCTCATCGCGCTGGTCTTCCAGTGGTACCGCTCGGACCAGCGCCAGGCCAAGCGTCGGGACCGGGCCGCGGACCGGGACGGGGACAAGGAGCTCGAGGCGTACAACGCCTACCTGGCCTCACTCCAGGCCCGCGGGCACTAGCGCGGGACCTGGCAGTAGCGCGGTGCCCTCCTCCGGGGCGACGATTGTCCTCGACGGCCCGGGCCGTCGGCCGCCGTCCGAGGAGGGCATGCATGTCCGGATCCACGAAGGTGATGGGAGTGCTGACCGTCGGGGCCCTGGTGGTCGTGACGGCTTACACGGCAGCACTCGGCAGCAATGGCTGGCTCTGGTTCGGGTGGGTGGTGCTCGGTCTGGTGACGCTCGGGGTGATCTCGTCGCGCAGCAGCTGACCCGCTCCGCTCAGAAACGGAAGACGCTGCCCGTCGCGGCGGAGAGTTCGCAGACGTTGGCGTAGGTCTTGTGCCAGGCGGTCGGGCGACCGCGCCAGGCGCCGGTGGCGCTGACGGTGACGGGATCGTACTGCTTGGTGCACGGGTGCGGATCACCCGGCAGCGTGTCCAGATCGCCGCGGGCCACCTCCAGCTCCGCGCACGCGGCCACCGGGTCGGGGTGCGGCCCGCTCGGCAGGGGGCTGCAGTGCAGGAGGACACCACGGATCCAGGTGTTCTCGTCGCCCGACACGGTCAGAAACAGACCGTGCGGCGGCGTCGGGGTTTCTTCATGGCCCGCCGCCGAGGCCGACGCGGCGGGGACGGCCGCGACGACGGCGACAAGGGCGGCGGCGAAGGCGGCGCTGCGGTGCATCCGGTGCTCCTGGTGCTGGAGAGCCGACTCACGTCGGACACGGTCGGGCGGGGCGAGGCCCAGAGCACCCCCCGGGCACGCCCCGAGGCAAGGCACCACGCCGCACACTGATACGTACGGGTGCACAGGACGCCCCTTACCGCGGCGCGCATGCGCCCTGCCCGGCCCTGGCGCACGCCGCCATGCGCCGGTGCGGGACGGCCGCGTGCTCACCCGGCCCCCGAGCACAGGCCGCTGATGCGGGCGACCGGGTCGCCGTGCCGTCGCCCGGCTCGCAGGCCGGTTTTGGCCTTCCCCGATGGGGGAAATCGGCTCATACAGGGATACTTGTCCCCAGATCGTTCGCCCGCTTGGGTCCGTATCCGCAGGAGGACACCATGTCCGACCAGGACAGCAGTCGCGTGCACGCCCAGCACGATCGGGACAAGGCGGAACAGCTGCTGCAGCGCGCCGGCCGCTCGATCGATCCGGAGGAGGCCGAACGGCTCCGCTATCGGGCGGAGCAGCTGCGGGTCAGGAGCGAGGCGGCCCTGCGCCACGAGCCCGGGGACGAACCGGGCGACCTCCGCCACGCACCGCCCGGCTAGGGTACGCAGGGCCGCAGAACCGACACCGCCGGGCCGCCCGGACCACCGTCGCCCCGGATCACATGTGCCGGTTCGCGTAGTGGTCCTCGATGAGCTGGATGTAGGCGGCGTCCTTCTCGTGCCTGCCGCTCTCGAAGTCAGGCGAGTCCTTGACCTCCGCCTTGGTGCAGGAGACATGGACGGTCTCGTCGTCCGTATCGATACGGGACACCAGTCCGGCCGGGAGCAGTACACGCCTGCCCAGGATCCACGGCCCGGTGTCCACCACCAGGTAGGAACGCTCCACTTCTTCGGTGTGCTTGTCGACCTTGCCGATCGCCCCGTCGGTCGCCTCGACCTGATAGCCGACGAGCTGCGCCCCCGGCACGAACTGCGCGGTCTCGGGATAGCCCCAGATGTCGGCGCCCATGGCGGTCCCCTCTCTGTTCTGTGAACTGCCCCCGGGTCGGTGGGAACGTACCCGGCCGATCTCATGCCATACACGCACCTCTGTCGGTCCGGGGGCAGGGGCGGCCGCGGTCAGCGCGCCGTGAGGACCACCCAGACCTGGCCGGGGGCGAAGTTCAGCGGCTGCCCGGCGGGCGTGGTGAAGGTGGTGCCGCTCGCCGCCGTGGGCCGGCTCCACCGGGCGTCGTGGCTCTTGCCGTCGCGCAGCACCAGCGCGGTGCCGGAGCCCACGGTCTCGGTGTAGGGGGAGACGCTGCCCCAGCGGTCCTTGAACCGCGAGGGGTGGATGTCGACGTTCTGCACCACGACGGTCGGGGCACCCAGCTGTCCGCCGTCCGTGGTGCGGGCGGCGGCACCGTCCATGACCACCAGCCAGCGCTTCTGCGTGTCCGACCAGTTGAAGGTGAACCGCGCCGCGGGGTAGCGCACCGTGTGCTCGTTCACCTGTCTGCCGCCCGCGGGGGCTGCGCCGAACCGGAATCCGATGTCCCCGGCCGTGTCCGCGTCCGGCGCGGCGGCCAGGGCACGCGCGGGAAGCAGATAGAGATTGTGCGGGGCCGCCCGGCCGAGGTCGCGGACGTACGCCTGTGGGGCGTCCCCGTGCGGGAGGGCGACCAGCGGAGCGGCCTCGATCAGCGGTCGCAGTGCGGACTGCGAACCGGAGTAGGCCAGAGCCGGGCGGCCGAACTGCCGCAGCAGGTCGATGTCCGTTTCGCGGGCGCTGCGCACCGGTCCCACCGTCTCCGGCAGCCGGGACGAGAAGATGGCGAGTATGCGGCTCTGGCCGCTTTCGACCTGTTCGATGTAGACGATGTCGGCGGCGCCGAGCCCGGTGTGCGGCCGTGCGGGGCCCACGTTGTCGATCTTTACGGCGAGCACCGGACCTGATCGGGCCGGAAGCCCGGTGAAATAGGACGCTCCGTGGCGTGCCGGGTGGGAGGGGGTTCTCGGCTCGGGCCGTGAATTCGAGCATCCGAAGAGGCCGGCCGCCGCCACCGCGGAAACCACCGCAATGACGACTGCACCGGCAGGTCCCGGCTTGCGCTTCGCACCCATAGACCTGGCTCCTGACCACCAGTGGACCACGACAATCGGTGTCGCGACAGAGCCGGGCCGAGGCGGTGCGCCGGATGCGGAACGGCGCGGGCCGACACCGGGCCCGGCGCGACCTGACGAGGTCTCACGAAGGTCGCGGCCCGGCCGTCACAGGTCCGGTCGCACGGGCGGCGTCGCTCGTACCCGCCCCGCCGAAGTCAGGGATTCGTTCGCCCCGGGCCCGCCGGGTCCGGCCCGAAGCGGCGTGGGTGAGGGGTCATCCAGAGAGGACCGGTGCCCAGGGACGCTTCCGGTTTCGGCCGGATCGTCGTCCCGGGCACGGGCCGCAGGTGCCAGCGCGTGCCGATGGCGGCGAGAGCCAGGGTCGCCTCGGCCATGCCGAAGGCCTCACCCATGCATTTGCGGCCGCCTGCGCCGAAAGGCACCATCGCCCCACGCGGCACCGATGCGGCCCGCTCGGGAAGCCAGCGGTCGGGGTCGAAGCGACCGGGGTCGGGGAAGAGGCCGGGAGAGCGGCCGAGGATGTACGGGCTGTAGAGGACGATCGCGCCAGGCTTCAGCCTTTCCCCGGCGAGTTCCGTCTCGACGGTGACCATCCGGCTGAGCAGCCAGGCGGGCGGGTAGAGGCGAAGGGTTTCGGTGACGACGCGTCGGGCGTGGCCCAGGGCGGGCAGGTCGGCGAACGCGGGCAGCCGGCCCTCGAGTACGCGGTCGGCTTCGTTGTGCAACTGCCGCTCGGCCTCGGGATGTCGGCTCAGCAGGTGCAGACTCCAGGCGACGACGCTCGCGGTGGTCTCGGTACCGGCGATCAGCAGGGTCATGACCTGGTCGCGGAGGTCGTCATCGGTGAAGCGGTCACCGCTCGCCTCGTCCCGGGCACCGACCAGGGTCGACAGCAGGTCTCCCTTGTCCGCCCCCGAGCACCGGCAGTCCTGGACCGTTTCGTCGATGACGGCGTGCAGCCTCTTGCGTGCCTGCTCGAATCCCCTGTTCTCGGCGGTGGGCAGGAGCTCCAGGAAACCGGCCGGCGCGGTCATCCGCCGGTATATGCCCCGAAGGATGATGGGCAGACAACGCTGTACGTCGGCCACCGCCCGAGCGCTGATCGTGGTGGAGAACAGGGTGCGTGTGGTGACCCGGACCGTCAGCGCGTGCAGCGCGGCGCCGAGGTCGATGGCACGGCCTTCCTGCCACGAACTCAGCACGGCGTCTATCTCTTCGCACATCATGGCGACGTACGACGCCGTCCGACCGGGGTGGAAGGCGGGCTGCACCAGTGGGCGCTGCAACCGGTGTTCGGCCCAGGCGGAGCTGAACAGGCCGTTGCCGACAAGGGGGCGGACCTTGTCGAACAGCGGGCCTCCCTTGTCGTAGGTGCGCGGGTCCAGCAGGATCTGCCGTACGAGCTCGGGGTGGCACGCCATGTAGGCGCGCTGGGGGCCGAGACGGATCTCGACCAGGTCGCCGTGCGCGGGCAGGCCGGCCAGGAACTCCAGCGGACGGCGCCGCAGAGGGATCGCGTGGCCGAGAACGGGGAGCCGGCCGGGGGCGCTGCCCTTCCTCGACGGCGCGGCCGTGCCGGTCGCCGTGTGGCGGGTGCTCGACCGTATGCGTGCAGTCTCTGCCACTCTTCAGCTCCTCGTCATCGACGGTGTCGTCGCCTGCGGCCTGCTGCTCTCGGTACCGGTATCGGTGTGGGGTCGTGCCCTGAACCGGGTGACGGGAGCGGTGAGGCTGATCCAGCCCGAGGTGGAGCCGTCCCAGACGTAGCCGTCGCCGAAGTACCGGGGTGTCAGGTACTCGAACTCCGCACTGCCACCGATCAGGTGGTCCAGACCGTTCAGATACGCGCGGATGTCCGCGCGCTTTCCGTGGCGACCGTTCAGCATCTCGTCCCGGGCCGCGATGTAGGCCCTCTCATGGTGATCGACCAGCTCCCGGAGCCGGTCGACGCACTGCTGCAGACCGAGTCCCTCGCGCTCGATCAGCACACGGGCGACGGTCATCTTGTCGTTCTGGGCATGCTCCTTGCGCCACGAGAGCAGGTCGTTGACCGTGATCATCTGTCGCATGCAGTGTGTGTGCACGTCCGCGAGCAGCCGATCGCGTCCGGTCATGTCGACGCCCGCCGCGTATTCGGTCATCAACCGGATGAAGTCGCAGCCGAAGCTGTCCAGACGCACGCTCATACACGTCTCGTAGTCCGGCACCTGCTCCGTGAGCTTGAATCGGATCTCGGTGACGCACCCGCGCAGAAACGCTTCGAGAGCACCGGCGAACCGCCGAATCTGATGAGGAGAGAGCCCCGGGCTGATACGGCGCCACAGCTCCTTGCCCGCCGTGCCGTAGGGGAAGTCCTCTCTCCCGCCTCCGTCACCGTGGAAGTCGTCCATGATGTCGGCGAACATGTCGCGGGCACCGGCCTCATCGGCTCCCAGCGCCGAGCGGTCCGAGACGAAGCTGTCGATGACGGTGACGTACTGGTACCAGTCGGCAACATTGAGCGCCCGCTGCTCGTCGGTGTACGGCACGGTCAGTGGTCCGTACAGCCCGTTCCGCTGACGCAGGAAGGACAACAGGTCCTCCTCGTTCGCGAAGCAGTCGGCGAGGTGGCTGCGCACCCAGCCGTTCGACCGGAACTCGATCTGCGTTGCCTTGGGGTGGTAGGCCACCGGCAGCAACCGAGGCAGCTCGGGCAGGAAGAATTCGGTCATGACGTCCTCACGGAAGCAGCGTGGGCGAGTTGGCGCAGTACGTCGATCGCCGCCTCGGGGAAGGGGGCGTGGTCGAGTGCTTTCATCGCTCGCCGGCAGCGACGGGCGATCATCCGCTCCACCGCGCAGCGGGCCCCGGTGGCTTCGAGAACGGCACGAACGGAATCGGCCTGCTCCTCGGTCAGGTCGGGGCGTCCCACCAGAGCACGCAGAAGCCGGCGTTGTGCGGGATTTGCCCGTACGACGGCCAGGGCCATCAGGACCGTGCACTTGCCGTCGCGGAAGTCGTCGGTACTGGGTTTGCCCGTCGCCGTGGGGTCCCCGAATCCGCCCAGGAGGTCGTCCCGGAGCTGGAACGCTTCTCCTGGGGGAAGGGCGTAGGCGGTGCAGGCGTCCAGGACAGCGGTGCCGCAGCCTGCCAGCGCGCCACCGAGATGCAGCGGGCGTTCGACCGTGCACTTGGCGGTCTTGAAGCGACTCACCGTCAGGGCACGGGCGATATCGCCGCTCGGTATTCCGGTACCCAGCAGGTCGAGGTACTGGCCGAACATGACCTCGGTACGCATGGCGTCCACCACGACATGGGCCGCGCGCCGTTGGACGGGGGCCAGGTCCGCCGTGTGGAGCAACTCGTCGGACCAGCTCAGTGCGAGGTCGCCGAGCAGGATGGCGGCGTTGATGCCGAACCGGTCGGGGCCCTGGGGACCTTTGCGGCTTCGATGACGGTCGGCCAGGGCCACGTGAACGCTTCGACGCCCCCTGCGCGTGTCACTGTCGTCCATGACGTCGTCGTGAATGAGGGCGAACGTGTGGAACAGATCCAGGGACGCCGCGGCCTGCAACACCGGCTCCGGGGTTCCGCGGCCCTGGGCGGCGTACCAGCCGCACACGCACATCACCGGCCGTATGCGCTTGCCGCCCACGAACAGGAATCCGCGTAACGCCTTGATGGGTTCCCTGAGTTGGGCAGGAGCCGAGAGGCTCTTCGCCGCCAGGAACTCCACGAGCACGGAGTCGACCGCGCGCCGGATCTCCATCAGGTCCGGCACGGCATGAGTGGGTGCAACCACGGTGTGGCCCCCCGCACCTGCCACATCAGCGCGCATGGCCCCCTCCGAGGGAGCGAGACGAGGAAGCAAGAGCGAGCACATCAGGGTGGGGAGCGTGCACTCCCCGCTCGTACGCCCTTGATGCTTCACCTCTCCACGCCGCGCGAAACCAGCGGTGCAACCCCTCACGCATGATGTGGTGCACGGCACCGAACGCTCGGGCCACCATGCGCCGTTGACTACGCAGACGGTGCTCCGCTATACGGCTCGTGCCGCACCACCTCCAGGCGGCGCGGTCGCAGCCCCGCCGCGACGAGTTCGTCACGCGCCCGCGCCGCGACACCCCCGGCCCCGCACTGACCGGCCAGGTCCACACCACGGTGCAGGGGCTCGGCGGCTTGCGAGAGGAGTCCGGCACGGCGCAGCGCGGTGCCGAGCTCGACCAGAGCGCCCGCGAGTTCGTACGACGACGGCGCCAACTCCAGCGTGGCGACAGCACGCCGCAGCAGAGCGATCCCTTCGGGCCCGTCCGTCAGCCGGGCGAGCACACACAGCGCCTTCCCCACTGCCGTTGCCGTACCGAAACGCTCGGCGCGGCGCAGCGCCTCCCGCGCCAGTTCCAGCGCCCCCTCAGCATCCGTCGTCCGGGTGGCCAGAGCGAGATGAGGCAGCCACGGGCACCAGGCGGGGTTGCGCATACCGCGCAGATCGAGGCGGCGGCCGACGGCGGCCAGCCCTTCGGCGGCCTCCTTGTCCCTGCCCTGTGTCAACAGCAGTTCGCCGTGGACGGTCTCGGCGTCGGGAAGCGTCACTGCCGAGGGGAAAGGCTTGTGGAACCGACGGCGGCCCGCCAGCTCCTGGGCGGCCGCGGTCTCCCCGCGGGCCATCAGGATCTCCATGAGGCTCGCCATCGCGTACCACTGCGCGTGGACGCCCGCGGGCCCCAGACGGTCGGCGAGCTGCAGCCCGGCGCGTACGAAGTCCTCGGCGTCGGTGAGCTGGCCTTTCCAGAACCGGATGTAACCGAGCAGGCTGTAGCCGAGAGAGAGGTGCACCCCGCGCCAGCCCTGCTGTTCGTACTCCGTGATGCCTTCGGCGTACAGCTCCTCGGCCCGGTCCGGGCGGTCGCAGTACAGGAAGGTGAGGGCCACCAGCGACGGAACTTCGAAGCCCCACTGCTCGTCCGTCCAGCGCATCCCGTCCGGGCCCAGCGCGCGCTCCGCGAACTCCAGTGCTGTCGCCACCGGTTCGCCGCGCACCACCGCGTCCCATGCGCGCAGTCCGTAGAGATAGCGCTCGGTCTGGCTCTGGCCGGACAGCCGCTGCGTGAGGTGGCTGAGCCGGCGAGACAGGGCCGGGGCCTCCCGGTCGTCGGAGGTGAACGCCGACAGCATGAAGTGCTCCATGAGCATGCGCAGGCGTACGCGGGAGTCCGTGGCGATACGGACCTCCTCCATCGCCACCTCAGCGGCCTCGGCGAGCCGGTCGCAGTGCGACAGCGCCCGCCCGAGGCGGATGACGATGCTCTGCCGCAGTTCCGGCGGCAGAGCCGGCTCGTCCAAGGCGGCACGCAAGTGGTTCACCGTCACCGCCGGATCGTGCAGCAGCGCCGGGGAGCCGAGTTCGTGCAGCACCCTGGCCCGCAGCCGGGCAGGGGGAGGCTCGCGCAGCGCACGGCTCAGACAGCGCCGGGCGGCATCAGGGGCACCGCGGCGCACATACTCCTGGGCCGCTTCGCGCAGTTGCTCCGCCACCCAGGCGTCGCCCTCCGGCTGTGTCTCCAGCAGATGGCGCGCCGCCACGGCCGGACCCTCGCCCGCTTCGACGAGGTCCCAGGCAGCCTTGCCGTGCAGTGCCACCCTCATCGCGGGCGGGATGGCCCGGTAGACCGCTGTCGCGATCAGCGGATGGACGAACTCCGGTTTCAGGCCGTAGGTCAGAATACGCTCGGTCCGCAGCACGTCCGCCGCCTCCGCGGACTCGGCCGGTCCCAGCGCCGCCAGCGATGCCGCCAGGCTGAAGGTCGCCTCCGAGCCGAGGACGGCCACGGCCCACGCGAGGCGCACCGCGATCGTGCCCAGCTGCTCGAGCCGGTCCACCAGGCCGCCGCCTTTGGTCTCCGCCCCGAGGTCGCGCAACGCGCAGGCGTTGTCCTTCCTGGGGGCCAGCCGGCGATCGCGTACCTTCGCCACCAGCTCGACCGTCTCGAAGGGATTGCCGCCGGTGACCAGCCACGCTTCACGGCAGAAGTCGTCGTCGGCCTCCGTACCCAGCGCCTCGCGCATCAGATCGGCGACTGCGGTCGGTGTCAGCGGTGCCAGGTCCAGCGGGCCCACCTGGTTGCGCGCGACCATGTCGCTGAACGCCGCGGCCCCATCGGACATTTCTTCCGGACGGTACCCGACGACCACGAGAACAGGCAGATCCTCGACCCGTGCGGCGAACGAGGTCAGCCAGGCCATGGACTCGGCGTCCGCCCAGTGGGCGTCGTCGACGCCCAGGACCAAGGGGCCACGTCTTACCGCCACATGAGTGACCACCCAGTCCAGACCGTCCCGCACACCTTGGGGGTCCGGTACCGCGCCTTTCGCCGCGGGACACAGGCCGACACAGGGACCGACGATGCCGTACCAGTCGCCCAGCACCTCCCGGCGCTCGCTCTCGGAGTAGGAGGCCAGCAGTGGCTGGAGCAGCTGCCGCACGACATGGAAGGCCAGATTCCGCTCCTGCTCGCCGCCTTTCGCGATGAGCACCGCGCAGTCCCGCTCGGCCGCACGGCGACGCACCTCCTCCAGCAGGGTCGTCTTGCCCGCTCCCGCCGGCCCCGTGAAGGCCAGTAATCCACCGCGGCGTACGGAGGGGATCACCGCACCCCTCGCCGAGCGGCCGCTCACGGCGTCCAACGCCGCCTTGACAACGACCAGCTCGGCATCTCGCTCAAGGGTCCTCGGAACGATCCGCCGGTCCCGCTCGTGCGACCCCTCGAGCGGCCCCTCGTCCGGTGCCCGGCCTTCGGCTCGCTGCGTCTCCGACCGATCAGCGACCACCCGTTCCCCTCCCGACACGGCGAGCATGCCCGCCGGCGAACCTGCTCGTGACGCAGACTATCCGCCGAATGGCCGTCAGCGAGAGGGCGGCGGCACAGATACACCCCGATGAGTGGACGAGCCCCTACACTGTCCCGCTCCTGCGGCGCGTTGACTCCCATGGATGCGGCGGATCCCTCCGACATCGATGTCGGTCACGGACGGATCAGTACCGGTCGCCCTGCGCAGGCACCTGACGAGCTATCAGTAAAGTCGGCATTGAGTCAACATGAGTCCGATCAGAAGTGGTTACAGGTGGCGAGACCTCCCCCTACACTGACTCTCTCCGCACGCCCTGTGACCTGGCAGAACGCGGCCCCAGAGCCGAACCGGTACCGTTGGGAGCGATCCGTGTTCTACTACGTGCTCAAGTACGTCCTTCTGGGGCCGCTGTTGCGGTTGCTCTTCCGCCCCAGGATCGAGGGACTCGAGCACATCCCGGCCGAGGGCGCGGCCATCGTCGCCGGCAACCACCTGTCCTTCTCGGACCACTTCCTGATGCCGGCGATCATCAAGCGGCGCATCACCTTCCTCGCCAAGGCCGAGTACTTCACCGGGCCCGGTGTCAGGGGCCGGCTGACGGCGGCGTTCTTCCGCAGTGCCGGGCAGATCCCGGTGGACCGTTCCGGCAAGGAGGCCGGCCAGGCCGCCATCCGCGAGGGGCTGGGGGTGCTGGGCAAGGGCGAGCTGCTGGGCGTCTACCCGGAGGGCACCCGCTCCCACGACGGCCGGCTGTACAAGGGCAAGGTCGGCGTCGCGGTCATGGCGATCAGGGCCGGGGTGCCGGTGGTGCCGTGCGCGATGGTGGGAACCTTCGAGATCCAGCCCCCGGGACAGGTGATCCCGAAGATCAAACGGGTCACGGTGCGGTTCGGTGAGCCGCTGGACTTCTCGCGGTACGCGGGCCTGGAGAACGAGAAGGCGGCCATCCGGGCGGTCACCGACGAGATCATGTACGCCATTCTCGAACTGTCCGGCCAGGAGTACGTGGACCGCTACGCGGCGGTGGTGAAGGCCGAGGAGCAGGAACAGCAGCAGAGCCGGAAGAGGTTCCCGCGCAGGCGCAGCTGACAGCGTATCCGTGCTCGGCGAACGAGTCCGGTCCGTCCCTTCCCGGCCTCGTAGCGTGCGGTGGATGATCAAAAGACGTGTGTTCGTACTCGGAGCGACAGGGCAGGTGGGACGGGCAGCGGTCGGCGCGCTCGCGGCGGACGGATGGGGGGTGCGGGCGGCCTCCCTCGGTGGCGGCCGGGACGAGGGCCGGCCCGAGGATGTGCGGGCGGTCCGGGTCGACCGCGAGGAGGACGGGGCGCTGGCCGAGGCGCTCGGCGACGGCTGTGATGTGCTCGTCGACATGGTGGCGTACGACCAGAGCCACGGACGTCAGTTGCGCGGGCTCACGGACCGGATCGGTTCGGCTGTCGTGATGTCCAGCTGAGCCGTGTACGAGGACGATCGGGGCCGCGGCTTCGACACCCAGGGCGAGCCGGACGGCGTCGTGCGCTATCCGGTGCCGATCCCCGAGGCGCAGCGGACCGTGGTGCCCGGTGAGGCGACGTACAGCAGCTGGCACAGCAGTACGCCCCGCCCGGCGATCTGTTCGGCTACGCGGACGAGGACGCGTGGCTCGCGGAGCAGGGGCGCACGGTGAGGTGACCGCCAGGACGAAGGAGGGGCGGCCGGAACCGGCCGCCCCTCCCTGACGCCGGATGCTACGGCTTGGGCGTGGCGTGCGGGGTGCACGTCACGTCGCCGCTGTCCAGCGTGCCGTCGAGCAGGTAGGCGTCCACCCGCTCGTTGATGCACGGGTTGACCAGGCCGGTCACACCGTGCGAACCGGCGTCCTTCTCGGTGATCAGACGCGAGCCCTTGAGCCGCTTGTGCAGCTCGACAGCGCCATCGAACGGAGTGGCGGCATCACGGGCGGACTGCACGATGAGCACCGGCGGCAGGCCCTTGCCGGTCCGCACCTCCACCGGCGTCCGCTGCTTCGCGGACCAGGTGGCGCACGGCAGGTTCATCCAGGCGTTGGCCCACGTCATGAACGGATGGTCCTTGTGCAGCCGGGTGTTGTCCCGGTCCCACTTCTTCCAGCTGGCGGGCCACTTGGCGTCGGCGCACTCGACTGCCGTGTAGACGGCGTTGCCGTTCTCCGCGGAGATGTTGCCCGCGGTGTCGGACAGGTCGGGCCCCGCGGCGTCGACGAGGGCCTGGGTGTCACCGGCGAGGTACTTGCTCCAGGTCTGTGCGGTGGGCACCCAGGCGGAGTCGTAGTACGGGGCGCTCTGGAAGAACCCGATGAGTTCGGCCGGGCCGACGACCCCGCCGAGCGGGCTCTTCTTCGCGGTCTCCCGCAGCTTCACCCACTGCTGCTCGACCTTCTCCGGCGTGTCCCCGATGTGGAAGGTGGCGTCGTTCTTGGCGACCCAGGCCTTCCAGTCGTCCCAGCGCATCTGGAAGGCGACGTCCTGGTCAAGATTGGCCTGGTACCAGATCTTCTCGCGCGACGGGTTGACCACGCTGTCGACGATCATCCGGCGGACGTGGCCGGGGAACAGCGTCGCGTAGACCGCGCCGAGGTAGGTGCCGTAGGAGACGCCGAGGAAGTTGAGCTTCTTCTCACCGAGGGCGGCCCGGATGACATCCAGGTCGCGCACGGTGTTCGGGGTCGTCATGTGCGGCAGCATCCAGCCGCTGCGCTCGGCGCACCCGTCCGCGTACTCGGCGGCGAGCTTGCGCTGCGCGCGCTTGTCGGCCTCGCTGTCGGGCACCGGGTCGAGCTTCGGCGCCTTGACGAACTCCTGCGGATCCATGCAGGAGATAGGCGTGGAGTGGCCGACACCGCGCGGGTCGAAGCCGACGAAGTCGTATGCCTTCGCGGTCTTGGCCCACAGCGGGTTCTTGTTGGTGACCCGCGCGGGGAAGCGCATACCGGAGCCGCCGGGGCCGCCCGGGTTGTAGATCAGGGCACCCTGGCGTTCTTCCTTGGTGCCGGTGTTGCCGATGCGGTCGACGGCTATCTTGATCTGCTTGCCGTACGGCCGGGCATAGTCGAGCGGAACGCTCACCGAGCCGCACTGGATGGGCTTGGCGAGCCCCCAGTCGTCGGGACAGTCCGCCCAGTCGATGCCCTTCTTGGCGGCCCGCTCGGCGGCGACCTGAACGCCGCGTGCTTCGGACCAACCGTGGTAGCGGCTTTCGGCGTTCGCCGCCGGAGCGGCGATCGCGCCCGCTATGAGGGTGCCCGCGACCAGAGTGCCGGCCGAGCCGAGCACTGCTGTGCGTCTCACGTAGAACCTCCCCCTGCTGTTGTCGAGTTGTCCCGGGGATCCTTTCGTGGGCAGGGCAGCGGGGAACAGGCCGTACTGGTGTTCTTTACCGAACCAATAACCGGTGTGTCACGTCCCGCTCAGCGGTGCAGCTCGCCGAGCGCCTCGTCCAGGAGGGCGCGCAGCGCCCGCGCGTCCGCGGCCACGGCGGTGACCAGAACTCCCGGTCCGGCAAGGGGAGTCAGCACCGCACTCGTGCCCAGCAGCCGCGCGGGGACCGGCTTCTGGGCGTATTGCGGGTCAACGACGAGGAGTTGGCCGACAGCACGGTGTCCGGCGAGTACGGCGGGCCCGTCCCAGCCTGCGGGTGCGCCCGGTCCGCAGACCTGCTCGCTGTCCAGCAGGAGGCGTCCCGCGCGGCGCACGGAAAGGCGGGTGGCCAGGGTGCCCGGCTCCTCGCCGTGGCGGCCGAGGATCTGCTCCTCGCGCAGCACCAGCCGTGCCGTTGAGGCCAGTTCGACCCGCGTACGCATCCGCAGCTCGCTGCCGCGCGCCGCGATGAGCTGCTCCGGCATCCATTGCAGTGCGGCACCCTCCCCCACGGTCAGCGTCACGTCGTAGTGCGCCGGTTCCCCGGTGCGGCCGGGCAGTGCGATCGTCGCGGCGGCCGAGTCCACGGTGAGCCGCGCGCCCTCGGTCACAGCGGCCTGGATCGCGAGCCGGTCACCGCCGAGCGGCGCGCTCATCGCGCCGACGACGGTGACCCGCAGGCCGGCACCCGTCGAGCGGGTGCGGCGCAGTGCGATCGGTCCTTCTCCGGCCAGGACGGGCAGGCCGGCCGGAGTGGCGACGATACGGGCCGTGGCCCGGACGCTCATGCGGTCCAGTCGGCGAGCCGGGCACGTACCCAGTCGGCGACCGGTCCGACGCCCTCGTCGCTCGTCAAGGAGGTGAAGGCGACGGGGAGTGCGCCGCGCTGTTCCTCGGCGTCGCGGGCCATACGTGCGAGATCGGAGCCGACGTACGGCGCCAGATCGGTTTTGTTGATCACCAGCAGATCGGCAGTGGTGACGCCGGGGCCGCCCTTGCGCGGAATGTCGTCGCCGCCGGCGACATCGATGACGAAGATCTGGGCGTCGACAAGCCCCTTGGAGAAGGTGGCGGTGAGGTTGTCGCCGCCGGACTCGACGAGGATCAGATCGAGCGGGCCGACACCGTCCTCGAGGTCCTCGACGGCTTCGAGGTTGGCGGAGATGTCGTCGCGGATGGCGGTGTGCGGGCAGGCCCCGGTCTCGACCGCCTGGATGCGCTCGGGCGGCAGTACGGCGTTGCGGAGCAGGAACTCCGCGTCCTCGCGGGTGTAGATGTCATTGGTGACGACCGCGATGGACAGCTTGTCGCGCAGGGCTCTGCACAGGGCCGCGACAGTGGCGGTCTTGCCGGAGCCGACCGGTCCGCCGAGGCCGATGCGCAGGGCACGCCGACTGCCGTCGGGGCGCGCGGCGTCGGCGCCGACCGCCGCGGTGGCGGTGTCATGGCTGTGGTCGAGATGCATGGTGCGGCTCCTTGGTGCGGGGTTCTAGGAGGCGAACAGGCGTACGGGCCAGGTCGCGTGCTGCTCGGCCGTGATGTCGAGCAGCGGCGCCGATACGGCGGGCAGCGCGTCGACACCCTCGCGCGCGGCAGCGGCGGCGCGCCCGGCGACGTCGTCCATCTCGGGGGCGAGGCGGGCGAGGACGGCGGTGGCCTCGAACGGGTCAAGGCTCAGCAGCCGCACCGCGGCCGTGGCCGGACCGCTGACCGTCTCGTACGCCACACAGTGCGCGGCGTCCTCGGGCTCGAGACCGGCTGCGCGGGCGGCGGTCCCGAGCACGATCGGCTGATGCGTGCCGCGGGGGAACGCCGCGGCGAGCGCGGCGAGTTCGGCGCACGGCCAGGCGGCCCGGGCGGCACGCATCATCTGTCGCCCGAGCCTGCGCGCGACGGCGCGCAGGGCGGGCGAGGGCGTACGGGCGTCGGCGGCCTCGTCGAGTTCGACGGGGTCGTGCCCGAGGGCAGCCGCAGCGGCGAGTGAGGCGGAGGTGAGGCCGCTGGTGTGCAGGCGCCCCTGGCAGAACGCCGCGAGATCGCGGGCGTCCTTGATGCGGCCTGCCTTGACGGCCGCCTCGGCGCCGCCGGAGTGGGCGTGCCCTCCGGCGGGGAAGCGCCCGTCCGCCAGGACGAGCAGCGCGGCGCGGCTCATGGTCGCCGCCCACGGGCCGGTCGCGCAGCCGGGCCGTCCCCTGGCCCGGGCCGCCCGCGGGTCCCCCTGCGCGCGTCCATCAGAACAGGAAGTACCGCTGGGCCATGGGAAGTTCCACAGCGGGCGCGGGCTCGACGGCCTCGCCGTCGATCGTCACGGTGAAGGTGTCGGCGTCCACCTCGACCCGCGGCAACGCGTCGTTCTCGCGCATGTCCGCCTTGGTGACCCGTCGCGTACTGGTGATCGGCACGAACTTCTTCGCCAGACCGAGGCGTTCGGGCAGATCGTCCTCGATCGCCGCCTCGGCCACGAAGTTGAACGAGCTGCGCGCCGCGGCGGTCCCCAGCGCACCGAACATCGGCCGTGGCAGCACGGGCTGCGGCGTGGGGATCGAGGCATTCGCGTCGCCCATCTGTGCGTACGCGATCTGCCCGCCCTTGATGACGAGCTGCGGCTTGACGCCGAAGAAGGCGGGCTCCCACAGGACGAGGTCGGCGAGTTTGCCTGTCTCGACCGAGCCGATCTCCCGGTCGAGCCCCTGGGCGACCGCCGGGTTGATCGTGTATTTGGCGACATAGCGACGTGCCCGGTGGTTGTCGGCCCGGCCGTCGCCGGGCAGCGCGCCCCGGCGCTTCTTCATCACATGCGCCGTCTGCCAGGTACGCATGATCACCTCGCCGATGCGCCCCATCGCCTGGGAGTCGGAGGAGATGATCGAGATCGCACCGAGGTCGTGCAGGATGTCCTCGGCCGCGATGGTGGAGGGCCGGATCCGGGACTCCGCGAAGGCGAGATCCTCCGGCACGGCCGGGTTGAGGTGGTGGCAGACCATCAGCATGTCGAGGTGTTCCTCGATGGTGTTGACGGTGTGCGGCCGGGTCGGGTTGGTGGAGCTGGGCAGGACGTAGGGCTCCGAGACCACGGTGATGATGTCCGGTGCGTGCCCGCCGCCCGCGCCCTCGGTGTGGTAGGCGTGGATGGTGCGTCCCGCGATTGCGGCGAGGGTGTCTGCGACGAATCCGGCCTCGTTCAAGGTGTCCGTGTGGACGGCGAGTTGGGCGCCGGTCTCGTCGCAGACGCTCAGACAGGCGTCGATGACCGCGGGCGTGGCGCCCCAGTCTTCGTGGATCTTGAAACCGAGCGCCCCGCCGCGCAGCTGGGAGTGCATGGCCTCGCGGGACATGGTGTTGCCCTTGCCCAGCAGGCCGATGTTGACCGGGAAGGTCTCCAGTGCCTCGAACATCCGGGCAAGGTGCCAGGGGCCGGGGGTGATGGTGGTGGCCTTGGTGCCCTCGGCCGGGCCGGTGCCGCCGCCGACCAGGGTGGTGACGCCGGTGGCGAGCGCCTGGTCCACGAGGGTCGGTGAGATGAAGTGGACGTGCGCGTCGATCGCACCCGCGGTGACGATCTTCCCGTTGCCCGCGATGACTTCGGTCTCGGGGCCGATGACCAGAGCGGGGTGGACCCCGTCCATGGTGTCGGGGTTGCCGGCCTTGCCGATGCCGTTGATGCGTCCGTCGCGGATGCCGATGTCGGCCTTGACGATGCCCCAGTGGTCGATGATCACGACGCCGGTGATCACGGTGTCGGGCGCGCCTTCGGCCCGGGTCGTGCGGGACTGGCCCATCGACTCGCGGATCACCTTGCCGCCGCCGAACACCGCCTCGTCGCCCGCGCGTCCGGGTCCGCCCGAGCGGTCGTCCTCGATCTCGACGAGGAGGTCGGTGTCGGCGAGCCGTATCCGGTCACCGGTGGTGGGCCCGAAGAGATCCGCGTACACGGGGCGGCTGAGCTCAGCCATCGAGGGTACCTCCGCTCTCGCCGCGCAGGCCGGGGACCACCCGGCGGCCCGCGAGGGGTACGAGTTCGACCTCGACAGGAATGCCGGGCTCGAAGCGCACGGCGGTGCCCGCCGCGATGTTCAGCCGCTTGCCGTGGGCGGCGGCGCGGTCGAAGTCCAGACCGGGGTTGGCCTCGGCGAAGTGGTAGTGGGAGCCGACCTGGACGGGCCGGTCGGCGGCATTGACGACGGTGAGGGAGGTGGTCTCGCGGCCTTCGTTGAGCGGGACCGTCCCCTCCGCGAAGAGGATCTCTCCGGGAATCATCGGCGGTGCTCCCCTCAGACGATCGGGTCGTGGACGGTGACGAGCTTGGTCCCGTCGGGGAAGGTGGCCTCGACCTGAACGTCGTGGATCATCTCGGGGACGCCCTCCATGACGTCGGCGCGGCCGAGCACCGTGCGCCCGGAGTTCATGAGGTCGGCGACCGAGCGGCCGTCGCGCGCGCCCTCGAGGATGTGCGAGGTGATCAGGGCGACGGCTTCGGGGTGGTTCAGCTTCACCCCGCGCGCCCGGCGCTTCTCCGCCACATCGGCAGCCACATGGATGAGAAGTCGTTCCTGTTCGTGCGGGGAGAGTTGCACGCGTCCACCTCACTGTCGTCCTGCCCGGGCCGTCCGGGTGCAGCGGGGCCCTGACCCGGTCAACGCTCTGCCGACCGGGTCGCGGGCATCCCACGACCAGGGGTTGAACGTTAGGACGCGAGTTTTTCCTGCGCGTTAACTGATCTTGGGATCTTGCATGGACATCAGGGCCCGCAGACCGTCCTCGATGACTTCGACACTCGCGTCGCCGAACAGCGCCTGCTGGGCGATGAACCCCTGAGCGGTGGCGATGAGGGTGCGGGCCACATGGTCGGCCGGCACGTCCGCGTCCATCAGGCCGCCCGCGCGGTAGGCGTCGACGAGCTTCGCCCAGGCCAGCCGCATTCCCGCGTACCCCTCGCCCAATGTGGCGGCGAGGCGTTCGTTGCGCAGGGTCTCGGTCCACACCTGCACGATCAGCCGGGCGAAGGCCTGCCGGTCGCCACCGGGCACCTCCTCGATGAGCATGCGGCGCAGCACCCTGCCGAGGAGTACGTCGGGGGTCGGCGGCGGGGTGTGACGGGCCGCCTCCTCGAAGGCGGCGCGGATCCCGCTGAACGCCTCGTCCGCGATGGCCTCGATCAGCTCCTCCTTGCTGCGGAAGTAGCGGTAGACCGCCCCGGCCGACAGGCCCGCCTCACGCAGGATGTCCTGCATCGATGTGGCATGGAATCCGTTGCGGGCGAAGCAGCGGGAGGCGCCGTCGATGATCTGCCGACGGCGTGCGTCGAGATGTTCCTGGGATACGCGAGCCATGTCCCGAATTTAAAACGAACATTCATTCTTGACAACCTCCCACTCCGGCGCGACAGTGGGAAGGCAATAAAACGAACGATCCTTCTCTTTACGTGGAGACATCATGTCCACTGCGCCAACCCGCCGCATGGTCGCTGTGATGGTCCTGGTTCCGGTCGTGGTGGCGCTGGCCCTGTGGGCCTTCGCCTGGCCGGCGGCCCGCATCGCACCGCGCGATCTGCCCATCGGCGTCGCCGGGCCGGCCGCCGCGGCCACCGAGCTGGAGCATCGGTTCGAGCAGCGGGCAGGAGCCTTCGACGTCCACCGCTACGACGACGAGGCCGCCGCCCGCGCCGCGGTCGAGGACCGGGTCGTATACGGAGCGGTCGTGGCAACCCCCGAGGGCCCGCGGCTGCTGACCGCGTCGGCGGCGAGCCCTGTGGTCGCGCAGCTGCTCAAGGAGGCCGTGACCACGCAGGCACCGGCAGGCACGGCGGTGCCGGTCACGGATGTGGCCCCGACCCCCTCCGGCGACCCGCGCGGCAGCGCTCTGGCGGCGAGCGTCCTGCCACTCGCCCTCGCAGGCGTCGCTGCCGGAGCGATGGTGACCCTGCTGCGGCTGCGCGGCACACGGGCGGCCGTGGCCCTCGTCGCCACGGCGGCACTCGTCGGCATCACCGCCGTGACGCTGGCGGGCAGCTGGCTCGGGGTGCTCACCGGCGACTGGTGGGCCGAGGCCGGCGTACTGGCACTGACCGCCCTCGCCATCTCCGCGACCGTCGCCGGGTTCGGGGCCCTGATGGGCACGCGGGGCATCGCAGTCGGCGCACTGCTGATGGTGCTGATCGGCAACCCGTTCGCGGGTGCCGCGACAGCACCCGAACTGCTGCCCGAGCCGGCCGGGGCGATCGGCCAGTGGCTGCCGCCGGGTGCGGGCGCGACCGCGCTCCGCTCGGTCGCGTACTTCGACGGGAGCGGCGCCGGGGCCGAGCTGCTCACCTTGTCGGTCTGGGCGGCGCTCGGGCTCACCGCAGTCCTGCTCGGCGGCAGGCGCGCGGAACGGCCCGCCGCCCCGGAATCCGCTCAGGCCGCGCCCGTACCGGTCGGCTGACCGGCCGTCATGGACCGGCTGCGCGTCCCCGCTGTAGCGGACGGGGGCGCGCAGCCCTTTGCGCTGTGCGGAGGGTCTCGGGCAACGGGTCAGCCGTGCCGGTCGGGCCGGCGGTGCTCCGCCGCCAGACCGAAGCGCCCCTGTTCGCCGGAAGCGGACGTCATCGAGCCGAGCGAGGAGACCGAGCTGATCACCTGTTCCTCGTCCGCTTGCCGCTCACTCTCGAGTCGTTCCAGGTCAGCGGCGGAGACGAGCGCCACGAGCGGCTTGCCGTGCCGGGTCACGACGACACGCTCCCCGCCGTAGACGACGCGGTTGATCAGTTCGGCGAGCTCTGCGCGGGCTTGCGTCACCGGAATCTCGTAGGCCATGCTCCCATCATAACGGTCTGTACGTCCTGTACATTTTTTACAGAGAACGGGACATGACCCGGAGACGAGGAGAGCCACGCCGCCATGAACCGCCCTTCCGCCCGTTACGTCCTGCCGCAGTTCACGGAGCGCACGAGCAACGGCACGCGCACCCTCGACCCCTACTCGAAGCTCCTCGACGAGCGGATCATCTTTCTCGGCACCGAGGTCGACGACACCGCGGCGAACGATGTGATCGCCCAGTTCCTGCATCTCGAGTACGCGGCCCCGGACCGCGACATCGCGCTGTACATCAACTCCCCGGGCGGCTCGATGAGCGCCATGTCCGCGATCTACGACACGATGCAGGTCATCACCTGCGACGTGGAGACGTACTGCCTGGGCCGGGCCGCCTCGACCGCCGCCGTGCTGCTCGCCGCGGGCGCACCCGGCAAGCGGATGGCCCTGCCCGGTGCACGGATCGTCGTCCAGCAGCCCTCCTTCGAGGAGCCATTGCGCGGACAGCCGTCCGATCTGGAGATCCATGCCCAGGAATTGCTGCGGCTGCGCACCCAAGTCGCCGGGATGCTGGTGCGCCACACCGGGCAGCCCGCCGAGAGGATCACCGCCGACCTGGAGCGGGACAAGATCTTCAACGCCACGGAGGCCAGGGCGTACGGTCTGGTCGACCATGTCGTCGACAACCGCAAGACCTCGCTCTCCGGGCAGAGGTGAGTGGCACATGCCGCTGCCGGAACTGCCGCCGCTGCCCGCTCTGACCCGCGCAGAGGCCGACTTCGTCGACAGCTACCTCGCCGTGGTCGATCTGCTGGGGCGGATCAACCCTGCACGCTCCGCCCACACCTACGGGGCGCTGCGCGCGGCTCAGGCTCTGGTCGGCCGGGCCGCCGCTCTCAAGGAGGCCCTGACGCTGATGCATACGCGCGGCGAGAGCGAGGTTCACGCCGCGACGCTCGCCGAGGCTCTGCGGGTCCTCGACGGTGAGCGGAGGGCGAACCGGGTGACGATGCCACCTTCAGCCACGAGTTGACGGACTATCTGCTGCCGTCAACCGCCAACGGGGTACTGCCTCCAGTACCCCGTTCGGTGGACTCCGGACGAATTGAGCACCTGCTCAAGGAGTTGCGCAACACGACTACCGGTTTGGCGTAATTGACGGTTTCACCCCTGCACAGCGGGGGTTCGACGTCACGCAAAAGCGATCAAAACGGTACCGAATACCCAAATAGATCAGTCGTGATTAGCTTCACAATAGCCGTTTCAACTCGGAAAACGGACATGTGTGGGTCAGGATCCGTGAGACGACAAGCCCCCGCCACCTTGACGGGGCGGTCCGGGCGGACGCTGAGTCCTGCCGCCGCACCGGATGACTGGTCGACAGAAGTGCATCGGCAGGAGTGGAGGGCCCAGGCAGTACGGGGCGACCGTTTCCTTCGGTCGTCCCTTGGGGTTAAGCCGCTTTCAGCGGCCGGGCGTCTTCGCCGGTCCGAACCCGACAGGTCACCCTTCACAGGCGGCTGACGAAGGGTTGCGCATGACTGCGCAGATTGATCTCCCGCTCCTGCTGTCACGAGCGGGGGCCGTATCGGCACTGACTCTTGCCGTTGTCGGCGGCACACTTGTGGCACCCGGTGGCGCAGCTCCCGCCCAGGCGGTGACCACCCACGCCACCAGGGCACTCGAAGTGGCCGCGTCGAAGAGAGGAGCGCCTTACGGGTACGGCGCCACGGGCCCGCATCTGTTCGACTGCTCAGGGCTGACTCAGTACTCCTACAAGAAGGCGGGCAAACGACTGCCGCGTACCGCCCAGCAGCAGTACAACCGGACCCGCCGTATTTCCGCCGCGGAAAGACAACGCGGCGACCTGGTCTTCTTCCACTACGGCGGTCACGTCTACCACGTAGGGATCTACGCCGGCAGGGGCAGGATCTGGCACTCCCCCAAAACGGGTTCGGTGGTGCGGCGGGACAAGATCTGGTCGAGCAGCGTCCGGTACGGCCGCGTGCGCTGACACCACGACCGATACGGATCACGCTCCCCTGCACCAGTGCGGCAACGGCCGGACCGCGCGCACGGTACGGTGCACGCGCCACCCGTGACGCCTTCCACGGCACGGCCGTCGCAGCCCTCGACCTGCAACACCGGTTCGGCTGCCTGGTGAGTGATCTCGCCGGGCAGCCGCTGATCGGCAGCGCGCCCTCGCATCCTTCCTGCAGGGGCGGATGGCCCTCTGGCGCAGGCGGGGTGCGACGCCCGCCGCGGTGTGCAGGTCGCCGGGCCATGCGCTGGAGTGCGCCTGCTCCGGGGCCTCGGGGTGGCCGTGGTACCGGAGATGGTGGCGGCAATGGCCGCGACTCCGCTGGAGGTACGGCAGTTGGACCCCACCGCTTTGCGCCGGACGATCTCGCTCGTGCGCCGTGGTCCGGAATCGAGTGCCGCCGCGCAGTCGCTATAGGCCCTGCTGCGCGGCGTGTTCGGCCGGACCGGCCGACAGTCCGCGCAGGAGCACCCGGGCTCAGCTCTGTACCGGAACGCTCCAGGGCAGGGCGATCCACACGGTCTTTCCGCCGTCCGCGGTAGGAGTGATCGACAGCCTGCCACCGCACTCCGCGGTGAGGCTGCGGATGATGACCATGCCACGGCCGTTGTCCTGGCGGACCGCGGCGGGCAGCCGCTGCGGCCAGCGCGGATGACTGTCGGTGACTCCGATGCACAGTTGCTCGTCGCGCTCGAGCCGCAGGTCGACGGTGAAGGTGGGCGACTGCCCGAAGGTGTGCTGCACGGCATTGGTAGCCAGTTCGGAAACGATCAGGCGTACGGTGTCGGCTGCTTCGGCCTCGGTCGGCAGCCCCCACCCGGATACGACGCTCGTGACATATCTTCGGGCCACCGAGACCGAGGCGGGATCGCTCGGCAGAGTGACGGATGCTTCTTGGTGGTCTGCCATGGCGACGCTGTCCCTTTCCCACCGGGCCGGTCTCCGACTCGTAGCGGATGAAATGCGAGGACGGCCACGGATTGCGCTGCGCGTCAGACTGCCACTTATCGGGCGTCAGGGACGCCGATCCACCGAGATAGGCATTTATCTGTCGCTCGATGCGGTGAACTCTGCTACGGGAGAGCGTATTTGGGGCGGTGACACCGCCGCGCGTCAACGCATCGGCGCGGCCCGGACGATGGTCTCGACCGCTGCGCCGAGCTGCTGATCGGTGAGGTCGGCCCGGGCCGTGAGCCGGATCCGGGAGATTCCGTCCGGCACCGAGGGGGGACGGAAACACCCGACCACGAGCCCCGCCGCCCGGCAGTCGGCGGCCCACTGCAGCGCTGCCTCCGGTGAGGGCGCCTGGACCGAGACGACCGCGGCGTCCGGACGCGCGGAGATGAGTCCGGCATCGGTCAGCCGCCGGTGCAGCGTCGCCGCCACGTCTCGCGCCCGACCCGCGAGTGCGGGCTCCCGGCGCAGCAGCCGCAGGCTCGCGAGGGCAGCGCCCGCGGCGGCGGGGGCGAGGCCGGTGTCGAAGATGAACGTGCGGGCGGTGTTGACCAGATGGTCGATGACACGGGCCGGGCCGAGGACCGCGCCGCCCTGGCTGCCGAGCGACTTGGACAGCGTGAGCGTGGTGACGACACCTGGACGGCCTGCCAGGCCGACGGCGTCGAGGGCGCCGCGACCGCCGTCGCCGAGCACTCCGAGCCCGTGTGCGTCGTCGACGAGCAACGCTGCGCCGTGCTCACGGCAGGCGTCGGCAAGCGCCGGCAGCGGCGCGGCGTCGCCGTCCACCGAGAACACCGAGTCGGTGACAGCGAGGGCCCGGCGGCCCGGGTGCGCGTCGAGCGTCTTGCGTACGGCGTCCACATCGGTGTGCGGTACGACCGCGGTCTCGGCACGGGAGAGCCGGCAGCCGTCGACGATGGAGGCGTGGTTGCCCGCGTCGGAGACGATCAGCGCGTCGCGGCCGCTGAGCGCGGTCACGGCGGCGAGGTTGGCGGCGTAGCCGGAGGACAGCACGAGGGCTGCCTCGAATCCGCAGAAGGCCGCCAGTTCGCGTTCGAGCTCGGCGTGCAGTGCGGTGCTGCCGGTGACGAGCCGGGATCCGGTGGCCCCCGCGCCCCAGCGGCGGGCAGCCTCGGCCGCGGCCTCGGTGATCTCCGGGCGGCGGGTGAGACCCAGGTAGTCGTTGCTCGCCAGATCGAGCAGGCCGAAGTCGGCGGGGCGCGGCCGGAGCGTCCGTACGAGGCCCGCGCGCTCACGGCGGCGCGACTCGTCGTCGATCCAGTCGAAAGGATCCTGGGGCATGGTGGTCCGGTCCTTTTGTAGGCAGCGCACAGACCTTAACCGGGTGCGCTCGAGGAGTGGATGTGGCCATGCACACACCTCAAACAGACGCTGTTGTGGGGATCCTCCTTGGCCACGGCGTGTGCCGTACGTCAGGATCGACGCCATGGACCTGCTGAACGCACTGGTGGAGAAGGGGCTGCGGCGCGAGCTGCCGACCCGTGAAGAAGCGCTCGCCGTACTGGCGACCTCCGACGACGATCTGCTCGATGTGGTTGCCGCGGCCGGCAAGGTGCGCCGGCAGTGGTTCGGGCGGCGGGTGAAGCTCAACTATCTGGTCAACCTCAAGTCGGGTCTGTGCCCCGAGGACTGTTCGTACTGCTCGCAGCGGCTGGGATCCAAGGCGGAGATCCTCAAGTACACCTGGCTCAAGCCGGACGAGGCATCCGAGGCCGCGGCCGCCGGTGTGGCCGGTGGGGCCAAGCGGGTGTGCCTGGTGGCGAGCGGCCGCGGTCCGACGGACCGGGACGTGGACCGGGTCTCGAAGACGATCGAGGCGATCAAGGAGCAGAACGAGGGCGTGGAGGTCTGTGCGTGCCTCGGGCTGCTCTCCGACGGCCAGGCAGAGCGACTGCGCGACGCGGGCGCCGACGCGTACAACCACAACCTGAACACCTCGGAGGGGACGTACGGGGACATCACGACCACGCACACCTATGCGGACCGCGTGGACACGGTGAACAAGGCGCACGCCGCCGGTCTGTCGGCCTGTTCGGGTCTGATCGCCGGAATGGGCGAGAGCGACGAGGACCTCGTCGACGTCGTCTTCGCGCTGCGTGAACTGGACCCGGATTCGGTACCGGTGAACTTCCTGATCCCGTTCGAGGGCACCCCGCTCGCCAAGGAATGGAACCTCACACCACAGCGCGCCCTGCGCATTCTGGCGATGGTGCGGTTCGTCTGCCCGGACGTGGAGGTACGGCTCGCGGGCGGCCGCGAGGTGCATCTGCGCACGATGCAGCCGCTCGCCCTGCACCTGGTCAACTCGATCTTCCTCGGCGACTATCTGACCAGTGAGGGCCAGGCCGGCAAGGCCGACCTGGAGATGATCACGGACGCCGGTTTCGAGGTGGAGGGTACGGACACCTCGACCCTGCCCGAGCACCGGTCCGGTGGCGGCTGTGCCACGTCCGTGTGCGGCGACGGCGAAGGGGCGGGCGCGTGCTCGGGCGGTCCGGCCACTGCCGAGAAGGCTCCCGACGTCCAGGCGGCGCGCACCGACCTCGTGTCCGTACGCCGCCGTGGTGCCGGCACGGATCTCGCGCCCAATGCCTGAGCTGTCCCCCGCTGAACTGCTGTCCCTGGACCGGGCCCATGTCTGGCATCCGTACGGCCCGATGCCGGGCCGTACGGACCCGCTGGTCGTCGAGTCCGCGTCCGGGGTACGGCTGCGGCTCGCGGAACCCGCCCACGGTCAGCGCGAGTTGATCGACGGCATGTCGTCGTGGTGGTCGGCGATCCACGGCTACAACCACCCGGTTCTCAACGATGCGGCGCACGGCCAGCTGGGGCGGATGAGTCATGTGATGTTCGGCGGGCTCACGCATGAGCCCGCCGTACGGCTGGCCGCCCGGCTGGTGGAGATCACCCCCGAGCCCCTGCGGCACGTCTTCCTGTGCGACTCGGGCTCGGTGTCCGTCGAGGTGGCGGTGAAGATGTGCCTGCAGCACTGGCGATCGGTGGGACGGCCGGAGAAACGGCGGCTGCTGACCTGGCGCGGCGGGTACCACGGGGACACGTGGCAGCCGATGGCGGTGTGCGATCCCGAGGGAGGGATGCACGAGCTGTGGTCGGGTGTGCTGCCGCGTCAGATCTTCGCGGACGCGCCGCCGGCCGAGTACGAGGAGACGTACGCGGACGGGCTGCGCGCTCTGATCGCGCGGCATGCGCACGAGCTGGCCGCGGTGATCGTGGAGCCGGTGGTGCAGGGCGCGGGCGGTATGCGCTTCCACTCCCCCGAGTATCTGCGGGTGCTGCGGGCGGCGTGCGACGAGCACGGTGTGCTGCTCGTCTTCGACGAGATCGCCACCGGGTTCGGCCGCACGGGCGCGCTGTTCGCTGCGGAGCACGGTGGGGTCGCGCCCGATGTGATGTGTGTGGGCAAGGCGCTGACCGGCGGCTATCTCACGATGGCGGCGACGCTGTGCACCTCACGCGTGGCCGACGGAATCTCGCAGGGCGAGATCCCGGTACTGGCCCACG
This sequence comes from Streptomyces sp. NPDC002889, assembly GCF_042888425.1. Lineage (NCBI taxonomy): Bacteria > Bacillati > Actinomycetota > Actinomycetes > Kitasatosporales > Streptomycetaceae > Streptomyces > Streptomyces sp. NPDC002889. The sequence goes on along the minus strand of NZ_JBIAPT010000014.1, from coordinate 97,215 downwards.
GACCGACGTTCATGGGCAACCCGCTGGCGTCGGCGGTGGCTTGCGCGTCGATCGACCTGCTGCTCGCCCAGGACTGGCAGCAGGAGATCAAGCGCCTGGAGACGGGCCTGCGGGACGGTCTGGCGGAGGCGGCCGGCCGGCCCGGGGTGAAGGATGTCCGGGTGCTCGGGGCGATCGGCGTGGTCCAGCTGGACCACGCGGTGGACATGGAGGCGGCCACGGCGGCGGCGGTACGCGAGGGCGTGTGGCTGCGGCCGTTCCGCGACCTGGTGTACACGATGCCGCCGTACGTGACGGGCGACGAGGATGTGGCCCGGGTGTGCAGGGCGGTGTGCGCGGCCGTGTCCGCGGGATGAGGGCGCGTGGGTGCGTCCCCACGGCGGGGCTCACCTGCCGGGCGCACCGCAGGCCACCGGCGGACGGGCTGCGCCTCGGGCACCCGGCGACACGACCGCGGCCGGCAGACGGGCAGGGCCGCAGCGAACAGAGGAAAGCACCATGCCAGTGATCGTCGTGACCGGAACCGGGACGGAGATCGGCAAGACCGTGGTGACCGCCGCGGTTGCCGCGCTCGCGCGGGCGCGGGGGCGGTCCGTCGCCGTCGTCAAACCCGCGCAGACCGGGGTCGCGCCGGGTGAGGCCGGCGACGTCGAGGAGGTGCGGCGCCTCGCCGGGGAGGTGACCGGCGCCGAGCTCGCCCGTTTCCCCGAGCCGCTCGCGCCCGCCACGGCCGCGCGACGGGCAGGCCTGGTTCCCGTACGTCCCCAGCAGGTGGCCGAGGCCGCGCAGCGGCTGGCGACCCAGCACGATCTGGTGCTGGTCGAGGGGGCGGGCGGGCTGCTCGTCCGGTTCGACGACAGCGGGGCCACGCTCGCCGATGTGGCCGGTGAGCTGGGCGCGCCCGTCCTGGTGGTCGCGCCCGCCGGGCTCGGCACGCTGAACATGACGACGCTGACCGCGGAGGCTCTGCGGACACGGCAGTTGGAGCAGCTCGGGGTGGTCGTGGGCAGCTGGCCCGCCGACCCGGACCTCGCCGCGCGCTGCAATCTGGCGGACCTGCCTCAGGCGGCGGGTGCGCCGCTGCTCGGAGCCGTACCGCAGGGTGCCGGGGCACTGCCACCCGACCGGTTCCGGGAGCAGGCCGGGGACTGGCTCGCTCCCCGGCTCGGCGGCCGCTGGGACGCGGCGGCGTTCACCGCGGCGGCGTTCGACGTGGCCGTACGCTGACCCGCATGCGTGCACGTATCGACGAGATCGTCTTCGATTGTCAGGACCCCGCGCTGCTGGTGCGTTTTTGGGCCGCTCTCCTCGGCGGCGATCCGGTGGACCGCAGCGACGACTGGTCGTACGTCGATCCGCCGGAGTGCGTACGGATCGCTTTCCAGCGCGTGCCCGAGGGCAAAACGGCCAAGAACCGGCTCCACCTGGATGTGGACGCCGGTGATGTCGACACCGCGGCCGACGAGGCCGCCCGGCTCGGCGCGGTGCGGCTCGGCTCGATCGTCACCGACGATCACGGCCGGTTCCAGGTGTTGCGGGATCCGGAGGGGAACGAATTCTGCTTCGTGGCCGCCCTGGGCGGCTGACTCGCGCCGCCCGGGGGGAGAATGGCGGTGACCGGTCCGTCCGTTCCCAGGAGGCCCGCGATGCCGCTGCGCAGCAGCAACGTGCCCCACGACGCCGTCCACCATCCGCTCTTCGCGCGTTTCTACGCCAGGATGAGCGTCGCCGCGGACACCAAGGGCGGCATCGCCGCGTACCGCGCGGAGCTGCTGAGCGGCCTGTCGGGCCGGGTGATCGAGATCGGCGCGGGCAACGGTCTGAACTTCCCGCACTACCCGGCGGCCGTCAGCGAGGTCGTCGCGCTGGAACCGGAGCGTACTCTGCGGAAGTTGGCCGCCGACGCGGCACTGCGCGCCGATGTCCCGGTGGATGTGGTGCCGGGCGCCGCGGAGGCGCTGCCGGTCAAGAGCGAGGCCTTCGACGCCGCCGTCGCCTCGCTGGTGCTGTGCTCCGTACGGGACCTTCCCCGGGCGCTGTCGGAGATCCGGCGGGTGCTGCGGCCGGGCGGTGAACTGCGGTTCTTCGAGCACACGCTGGCAGCCGGCACGGGCCTCGCGCGTACCCAGCGCGCCCTGGACCGTACGGTGTGGCCGCTGCTGTGCGGTGGCTGTCACACGGCGCGGGACACGGTCGCCGCCATTGAGGAGGCCGGGTTCGAGCTGGGGGTGCACCGCAGGTTCCGGGTGCCCGAGAGCCGTATCCAGCTACCGACGTCGCCCTGTGTGCTGGGAGTCGCGCGCCGGCCGTTCGGCGCGGACTAGGGCAGGGCCTACCGGCTCCACTGCCGCAGTTCGTCGGCGATGGCGCGCACGTCCGCCTTGCCCTCCTTCACCAGCCGGGCGAGGTCGCGCACCTGTTCCGGCGAGGTGACGACCTTGAGGCCGCAGGCAACCAGATAGCCGTAAGCCACGGCGGAGGCGAACATCGCGTTGGAGTGTTCGAGCGCGGGCACGTGCAGCAGCAGCTGGAGCAGGGCAGCGGCCCTGGTGTGCGGATCGCTGTAGACGGGGATGCCGAATATCTCGGCATCATGTCGGGTGACGGCGGCCACGAGCGCGCCCCAGTCGGCGACCTGCGGGTCGCCGGGAGTCTTGTGCTCGGCGACCATGAGCAGCCAGGCCAGATCGATCCGAAGGCTCAACGCTTCTCGCCGAACTCCTCGACGAAGACCGACTCGTACTGCTTCATGAAGTCGGCGGCCGCGTCCACGAACGTACGCCCCACTTCACCCGCGTCCTGCTTGACGAGCTCCTCGATGTAGCGGTTCACGCTCATCCCGCGCTGCAGGGCCCGCTGGCGGGCTGCCTCGGCGGTGGTCTCGTCCACCCTTACGTTCAGCTGAGTCTTCGCCACACCAACAAGCTAGCGCGCGGATGCTAGCAGCCGCAAGACGGCACCCGAATGGCCCTTACACCGACCCCGAGAACCGAACCCTACGAGGGATACCGGCGTGCTCCCGCCGGCCCTACTCTCCCCTCCTGTACGGGAATCGGGGAGCGGCCACGATCCAGGAGGCGGCCTTGTCCACACCTGCCACTTCACCTCACGGCGACCGGACCGCGGACGTGCCCCTCGCCGCGCGGGCGTGCTCCCTCACCAAGGCCTATGGCAGCGGCGAGACGACCGTACGCGCCCTGGACGCGGTCGACGTCGATATCGCGCGCGGCCGGTTCACCGCGGTGATGGGGCCGTCGGGTTCGGGCAAGTCCACGCTGATGCACTGTCTGGCCGGCCTCGACACCGTGTCCGCGGGCCAGGTGTGGCTCGGTGACACGGAGATCACCGGGCTCAAGGAGCGTGAGCTGACCCGGCTGCGCCGGGACCGCATCGGCTTCATGTTCCAGGCCTTCAATCTGCTGCCCATGCTGAACGCCGCCGAGAACATCACGCTCCCCATGGACATCGCCGGGCGCAAACCCGACCGTGAGTGGGTGGACCAGGTCATCGACACCCTCGGGCTGCGCGACAGGCTGAGCCACCGGCCGTCGCAGCTGTCCGGCGGCCAGCAACAACGGGTCGCCTGCGCCCGGGCGCTGGCGTCCCGGCCCGAGCTGATCTTCGCCGACGAGCCGACGGGCAATCTCGACTCACGCGCGGGCGCCGAGGTGCTGGGCTTTCTTCGTGAGGCCGTGGACCGGCTGGCGCAGACGGTGGTCATGGTCACCCATGACCCGGGCGCGGCGGCCCGCTCCGATCTGGTGCTGTTCCTGGCGGACGGCCGGATCGTGGATGTCATGCCCGACCCGACGGCGGAGGCGGTCCTGGAGCGCATGCGCCTGTTCTCCGGCGGGCACCCCCAGAGCGCCCGTTCCGACGAACCACACAGAAGCTGAGGCCACGGTGCTCAAGGCGACTTTGCGGAGCTTCCTCGCACACAAGGGACGGCTGCTGCTGTCCGCACTGGCCGTGGTGCTGTCGGTGGCGTTCGTCGCCGGCAGTCTCATCTTCTCGGACACCGTCTCCCGTACCTTCGACCGGCTCTTCGCCTCCACATCGGCGGATGTCACGGTGTCACCGAAGGAAGACATCGGCGAACGGCTGCCGACCGGTGTCGTACGAACCGTGCCGGCCTCGCTCGCGCGGCGCATCGACGCGGTCGACGGCGTGCGGGCAACCCATGTCGAGGCCTCCGTGGAGAACCTGACGGTCGTCGACGCCGACAACGAGCCGGTCGGTCCGACGACCGGCGCGCCCACGATCGCCACCAACTGGTACGTCACCGACCGCAGTCCGGTGAAGCTGACCAGCGGCCGCGCACCGGGCGGCGCCGGCGAGGCGCTGCTGGACAAGGACACCGCCGACAACAAGCACGTTCGCATCGGCGACACCCTGACCGTCCTCGCCCAGCCCGGCTCGTTCACGGTGAAGGTCGTCGGGATCGCGACCTTCACCACCACCAACCCCGGTGCCGCGCTGGTCTTTCTGCACACACCGACCGCCCAGAACGAACTGCTCGGCCGGCCCGGTCTGGCCACGTCCATCGCCGTGGAGGCCGCGGACAGCGTGAGCGACGAGGTGCTCAGAGCACGGATCGCCGCCGCGCTCGGTGACAGCTACGCATACCGCACCGCCGACGAACAGGCCGAGTCCGCCGCGGCCGGGCTCGGCCCCTTCCTCGATGTCATCAAATGGGTGATGCTCGGCTTCGCCGGGGTCGCCGTACTCGTCGGCATCTTTCTGATCGTCAACACCTTCTCGATGCTGATCGCCCAGCGCACCAGAGAGCTGGGGCTGCTGCGGGCGCTGGGGGCCGACCGCCGCCAGGTACGCCGTTCGGTGCTCACCGAGGCGCTGCTGCTGGGTCTGGTCGGCTCCACGCTGGGGCTGGCGGCCGGGATCGGTCTGGCCGCGGGACTGATCGAGCTCATGGGTCTCCTCGGCATGAACCTGAGCGCTGCCGAGATGGTGGTGGGGGTGGCGACACCGCTGTCGGCGTACGTGGTCGGGGTCGGTGTCACCTTCGTGGCCGCGTATCTGCCGGCCAGACGCGCTGCCCGGGTGTCCCCGATGGCGGCCCTGGTGGACGCGGAAGTCGCCGGAGCAGGACGGCCGTTGAGGGCGCGGGCGGTCGCCGGAGCGGTGGTCGGCGCCGCGGGCCTGGCCGCGCTGGCCGGGTGCGCGGTCAGCGAGCGGACTGCCACCGCCTCCTCACTGCTCGGTCTGGGTGTGGTGCTGACGCTGATCGCCATGGTGGTGGCGGGCCCGCTGCTGGTACGGCCGGTGATCCGGGTGCTGGGTGGCACGTTCACACGGCTGTTCGGCCCGGTCGGGCGCATGAGCCGGCGCAACGCGCTGCGCAATCCGCGGCGTACGGGGGCCACGGCGGCGGCCCTGATGGTTGGCCTGGCACTGGTCGGCGGACTGTCGATCGCCAGCGCCTCGATGACCAAGTCCTTCGACGACCAGATCGACCGGACGCTGGGCGCGGACTTCGTCGTACAGAACAGCAACTTCATGCCGTTCCCCGAGGAGGTCACCGAGAAGGTGCGGGGTGTGACGGGTGCCGGCACGGTCGTACGGCAGCGCTTCGCGGCGCTCGCCCTGACGCTGCCCGACGGCAAGCGGATCGAGTCGACGGCCTCCGGCTACGACCCGGGGCTGGACGAGGCCGCGCACATCACCTACGCCGCCGGGGACACCGCCGCGGCACTGGCCCCGGACAGCATCGCGATGGACCGCGACTACGCGGCGGAGCACAAGGTGCGGGTCGGCTCGGTGCTGCCCGCGCGGTTCGCGGGCGGACAGAGTGCGCGGCTGAGGGTCGGGGCGCTCACCGACATGGACCAGAGCGGCGGCCCGGGCATGGAGGGCGGCCTGTTCACGGGGCTGGGCACGGTGGATAAGTACCAGCCGGGCGGGCAGGAGGCAGCGCTGTACGTCAATGCGGCGGACGGCCACGACGTCGCCCGGCTGCGCGAGGGGCTTGAGGCGGCCCTCGATCCGTATCCGCAGGTCCAGGTCAGGGACCAGGCCGACTACAAGGACCTGGTGCGCCGCCAGATCTCCGTGATGCTCTATCTGGTGTACGCGCTGCTGGGACTCGCGATCGTCATCGCCGTACTGGGCGTGGTCAACACGCTCGCGCTGTCGGTGGTTGAGCGGACCCGGGAGATCGGGCTGCTGCGGGCGATCGGGCTGTCCCGGATCCAGCTGCGCCGCATGATCCGGCTGGAGTCCGTGGTGATCGCCGTCTTCGGGGCGGTACTGGGCCTGTCGCTCGGGCTGGTGTGGGGCGTGGCCGTGCAGCAGGTTCTGGCGCTGGAGGGACTGACCGGATTCGCCGTGCCCTGGGGCACGATGGCGGCGGTCGTCGTGGGGTCGGTCGTCGTGGGTCTCGCGGCGGCCGTGCTGCCCGCGTTGCGCGCCTCCCGGATGAATGTGCTCGCTGCCATCGCACACGAGTAGCCGCGCTGCGCCATGGTGTTCGCAGGGACGGGCGGGAGCCGGTGGCAGGGCCCCGCGCCCGTCTCGGCCTGCGAAAGCCGGTGGCAGCCCAGCGGCCGCACATGCTTGGCTCCGGCCATGACCGACCCGCATATCCGTACCGCTGTGGCCGCCGACGCCGCGACCGTGCTCGCCTTCTGGAAGCAGGCCGCGGAGGGCACGAGCATCACGGACGACGTGGACGGGGTCACCCGGCTCATCGCCCGGGACCCCGAGGCACTGATTCTGGCCGAACGGGACGGGCTGCTCGTCGGCTCGGTGATCGCGGGCTACGACGGGTGGCGCTGCTCCTTGTACCGGCTCGCCGTACTGCCCTCGCACCGGCGGCAGGGCATCTCGGCGGCGCTGCTGGACGCGGCCGAGCGGCGGTTCCGCGCCGCGGGCGGCAGGCGCGGCGACGCCATGGTGCTGGAGGCGAACGAGCGGGCTCAGCTGGCCTGGGCGGCGGCAGGCTACCGGCGCGAGGACCACTGGCGGCGGTGGGTGAAGCCGTTCGCATCGCTCTGAGGCACCGGCCGCCCGGGGTGCTTTGCCGACCCTTTACCATGGGTGGATCATTCACTTCCCGTAGGAAAGGTGTGAGCGTCCGCCCATGGGCGAGCCTCCCAGTAGCCGACATCGAGCAATCCTCCTCCCGCTGTCCGATCATGGGACGGAGGTGAACCGATGACCGAAGTGCTCCTGCTCTTCGTGGCCGTGCTGCTCTCACTCGCCTGCGGGGCCTTCGTCGCGGCGGAATTCTCGCTCACCACGGTGGAGCGCGGCGCGCTCGAACGGGCGGCCGAGCGCGGCGAGCGCGGTGCGGCAGGCGCGCTGAAGGCCGTACGCAGCCTCACCATCCAGCTCTCCGGCGCCCAGCTCGGTATCACCGTCACCAATCTGGTCGTCGGCATGCTCGCCGAGCCCTCGATCGCCAGGCTGATCCGCGGCCCGCTCGAGGACCTCGGCATCTCCCACTCGGTGGCGTCCTCGGCCGCGCTCGTCATCGGTACGGGGCTGTCGACGGTGGTCCTGATGGTCGTCGGCGAGCTGGTCCCCAAGAACTGGGCCATCTCCTCGCCGCTCGCCGTCGCCAAGGCGGTGGGACCCGCACAGCGGGTCTTCACCGCCGCCTTCCGGCCCCTGATCAGCCATCTCAACAACACGGCCAACCGCATCGTCAAGCGCTTGGGCCTGGAGCCGACGGAGGAGCTGGCATCCGCGCGCAGCCCCAAGGAACTGGTCGCGCTGGCCCGCCACTCCGCCAAGCAGGGTGCTCTGGAGGCGGACACCGCCGAGCTGTTCGTCCGCACGCTTCATCTGGCCGAGCTGACCGCGGAGAACGTCATGACGCCGCGGGTTCAGGTCACGGCACTCGATGTGCAGGCGACCGCCGAGGACGTCGCCAACGCCACGCGGGCGACCGGGTTGTCGCGCTTCCCCGTCTACCGGGGCAACCTCGACAACGTCGTCGGTATCGCGCACATCAAGGACGTGGTGGCGATCGCGGCCGAGCGCAGGCCCCGCCAGCCGGTCTCGGAGCTGATGCGCGAGCCGCTGTTCGTACCCGAGACGCTCACCGTGGACCGACTGCTCGACCGGCTGTCCGGCCGGTCCAGGATGGCTGTCGTCGTCGACGAGTACGGCGGTACGGCAGGCGTGGTGACGCTCGAGGACATCGTCGAGGAGGTCGTCGGCGAGGTGCGCGACGAGCACGATCCGCACGAGACATCGGATCTGGCCCCGGCGGGCGAGGACGCGGACGGCCGCACGCTGTGGTCCGCCGACGGCGCCGCCCGTACCGACCAGCTGGCGAGCATCGGACTACGGGTACCTGACGGCCCGTACGAGACACTTGCGGGGATGATCGCAACCGAGCTGGGGCGTATCCCGGTCGAGGGCGACCGTATCGACGTCGCCGGGTGGCGGCTCGACGTGGTCGACGCCACGGGGCGGCGGGCGGCGCGGGTGCTGCTGCACGCACCCCTGAACCCGGTCCAGGACGCGGACGAGGCCGGGCCGGACCGGGGCGAGGGGACGGAAGAGACCGATGGTGACGGCCGGAGCGGCCGGGGCCAAAGAGGACACGGAGACGGCCACAGAGGCCCCGGCTCCGAGCGGCGCAGCCGGACCGGCCGGACCGGCCGGAACAAGGAGGCCGGACGATGATCGCCGTTCAGCTCTTCATCGGTTTCCTGACGCTGGTCGTCAACGCCTTCTTCGTCGGCGCGGAGTTCGCGCTGATCTCCGTTCGCCGCAGCCAGATCGAACCGGAGGCGCAGGCGGGCAACCGGCGGGCGCGCAGTGTGCTGTGGGGCCTCGAGCATGTCTCGGCAGTGCTGGCCGCCGCGCAGCTGGGCATCACCCTGTGCACTCTGGTGCTGGGCATCGTCGCCGAGCCTGCCATCGCGCATCTCCTGGAGCCGGTCTTCGACGCGGTCGGCATGCCGCACGGCGCGGTCCACCCGGTCTCCTTCGTGATCGCCCTGTCGTTGGCGACGTATTCGCACATGCTGCTCGGCGAGATGGTGCCGAAAAACATCGCGCTCGCGGAGCCGGTACGCAGCGCGCTGCTGCTCGGCCCGCCACTGGTGACGCTTGCCCGGGCACTGCGTCCGGTCATCTTCTCGATCAACGCGATGGCGAACGGGCTGCTCAAGCTGTTGCGGGTCCAGACGAAGGACGAGGTGTCGGCGGCGTTCTCGGACGACGAGCTCGCGGCGCTGGTACGTGATTCGGGCGACGCCGGGCTGCTGGACGACCGGTCGGCCGCGCGGCTGCGCGACGCCCTGGAGCTGGGCCGCCGGCCCGTGCGGGACGTGGTGGTGCCGATCGACCGCGTGGTGTACGCGCGGGCCGGGACCACTCCGGAACAGCTGGAACTGCTGGCCGCCCACTCCGGGTTCTCGCGTTTCCCGGTCGTGGACGCGGACGGGCGGATCCTGGGCTACCTCCATGTGAAGGACGCGCTGGACGCGACTCCGCGGGACGCGCCGTTCCCGGTGTCGGCGATGCGCCCGATCGCCCGCGTCCGGGCGACCACGCCGCTGGACGACGTCCTGACCGCGATGCGCCGCAGCCGCACCCACCTGGCGGCTGTCCTCGACGACGACGGCCGACCGGGGGGCCTGGTGACGATGGAGGACGTCCTGCGCGAACTGGTGGGCCGTCCGGACTGACGGGATACCCGACCGCACTGACGGCGCTGCGCGGGCCGGTGACGGCACCGGCCGCCACCGGCCCGCGGTCTGTGGCCGCGGGCCCGGGCGTCGCCGCGTCGGGTGGCCTGCGCCCGCGTGCCCGATCGGCCGGGCCGTCGCGTTGCGGGGCAGGCATCCCCGCACTCGGCCACCGTGCGCGGCGACGACCGCGGCGGCAGGTGCCCGCTACCGCACGCCGGGGCGCGCCGGCGCGCCCCGGCGTCCCGGCTCGGGTCACCGCGCCCGGCTGCGGCCCGTGCCCGGCGGCCTGCCTACGGCTTCGCCCCCTACATCGCCGTCGCCGCCAGCCACCTGTCCAGTACGGCGTGGTCGCCCGCAACGGCGAACCGTGGGTCGTCGGGGTGTCGGCGGCCGTACTGGAGCAGCAGCAGATCGGCGACCGGGGCCGCAACGCACACGGCGGCCGTGTCGGCGTTCTCCCCGTGCGTCGTCCAGGCGTAGCCCGCATCCCCGAACGTGATCGTCCAGGCTCCGCCGGTATCTGTGGCCGTCAGCCGGAGCGAGCCGTTCGCCAGCTCGCCGACCGGTTCGGCGATCCACGCGAAGTACGGCACGTTCTCCAGGAACTCGTCGATTCCGTCCGCGGCTGTGCCCGGCCGGATGCCCGGCTCCCGGCCGAGGGCGAGTTCGGCGTCGGCGAGATGAACCACCGTCTCGAACAGCAGTCGCCGCGGGTAGAAGCCCACCCGCTGGTCCGCCCCGTGCGACCACATGGGCGTGTCCGGGTCCACCTTCCGCAGCGTGCGCAGCGTCGCCTCGGCGCTGTGGACCAGCCACCGTGGATACGCCGTCGTCTCCTCGGGCAGATCGAGGGGAACGTCCCGCGACCGGACCCGCTCCGCGGCCCGGGTCCGGACCAGGTGCTCCATCCAGCGGTGGGTCGTGCCGTGGTGCTTCACCAGGTCCGCGAAAGTCCAGCCGGGGCAGGTCGGCACGGGGGTCGCGGGGTCCACGTCCCGTACGGCGTCGACGAAGCGCCGCACCAGCTGCTCGACGCCGTCGCAGTACAGCTCGTGCTGGTCGTCGTCGAGGCCGAAGCCCTCGGGGATCTTCAGCAGCTCGTCCCGCCAGGCACCCTCCGGCCGGCGCGCCGCAACGCGGCGGAAGAGTCCGGCCAGCTCACGGCGGTCGGCGGGCGACAGCCGGTCGAGCAGATACGCGGTGGTCTCCATCCACTTCACCGCGGTGTCCGGGTCGAGCACATCGTCGTCACAGGTGTCGATCGAGGTCACCACATCGGCCAACGCTTCGGTCAGCGCGTGGAGCAGTGCGTCACTCACAGAACTCCCCTCCCGGTACGGAACCGACGGACCTTACCGCGCGGTAGGATCTCCCCGCCATGGAGATGAATGCCAGATACACCAGTTTTGTCGCGGTCGGTGACTCCTTTACCGAAGGCATGTCGGACCTCCTCCCCGACGGCTCCTATCGCGGCTGGGCGGATCTGCTCGCCGCCCGGCTGGCCGCGAGCGCACCCGGCTTCCGCTACGCCAACCTCGCCGTGCGCGGAAAGCTCATCGGCCAGATCGTCGACGAGCAGATCGGCATGGCGGCGGCCATGCAGGCGGACGTGGTCACCCTCGTGGGCGGGCTGAACGACACCCTGCGGCCCAAATGCGACATGGCGCGGGTGTGCGGGCTGATGGAAGAAGCCGTCGAGACACTCGCACCGTCCTGCCGGCAGCTGGTGCTGATGCGCAGTCCCGGTCGCAGCGGCCCGGTGCTCGAGCGCTTCCGCCCGCGCATGGAGGAGCTGTTCGCGCATATCGACGCCCTGGCGGCCAGGCACGGTGCGCTGGTGGTGGATCTGTACGGATCGACGGCTCTGAGCGACCGGCGGATGTGGGACGTGGACCGGCTGCATCTGACGGCCGAGGGGCACCGCCGCGTCGCCGAGGCGGTGTGGCAGGCGCTGGGCCTCGATGCCGAGGACGACTGGCAGGCGCCGCTACCGCCGACCGATCCCACGGGCTGGGCAGCCCGGCGGACCGCCGATCTGCGCTTCGCGCGCCAGTACCTGGGCCCGTGGATAGGGCGCCGGCTCACGGGCCGCTCCTCGGGCGACGGGCGCCCGCCCAAGCGCGCCGAACTGCTCCCGTACGAGCTGCCGCTCGGCCGGGACGAGGCACCGCTCGGCCGGGACGAGGCCCTTTCGTAGCAAGGTACGAACCGGGGCGCGGCGCTGGCCTGCAGAAACCGCCAGTAGAATCTGGTCACGTGACTGCTGTGTCTGCGAAGCCTCGCATCCCCAATGTCCTGGCCGGCCGCTACGCCTCTGCGGAGCTTGCCGTCCTCTGGTCCCCCGAGCAGAAGGTCAAGCTGGAGCGTCAGCTCTGGCTCGCGGTGCTGCGTGCCCAGAAGGACCTCGGGATCGAGGTGCCGGATGCCGCCATCGCCGACTACGAGCGGGTGCTCGACCAGGTCGACCTGGCGTCGATCGCCGAGCGCGAAAAGGTCACACGCCACGATGTGAAGGCGCGGATCGAGGAGTTCAACGCGCTGGCGGGCCATGAGCACGTCCACAAGGGCATGACCTCCCGGGACCTGACCGAGAATGTCGAGCAGCTGCAGATCCGGCTCTCGCTGGAACTCATGCGCGACCGGACCGTCGCCGTGCTGGCGCGCCTGGGCAAGCTGGCGGGCGAGTACGCGGAGCTGGTCCTGGCCGGCCGCTCGCACAATGTCGCCGCGCAGGCCACGACGCTCGGCAAGCGGTTCGCGACCACTGCCGACGAGCTGCTGGTCGGCTACGACCGCCTCGAGGACCTGCTCGGCCGCTACCCCCTGCGTGGGATCAAGGGCCCGGTCGGCACCGCACAGGACATGCTCGACCTGCTGGGCGGCGACACCGCGAAGCTGTCGGAGCTGGAGCAGCGCATCGCCGGTCATCTCGGCTTCGCGCACGCCTTCACCTCTGTCGGCCAGGTCTATCCGCGTTCGCTGGACTACGACGTCGTCTCGGCACTCGTGCAGCTGGCCGCCGCCCCGTCCTCGCTCGCCAAGACCATCCGTCTGATGGCAGGACACGAGCTGGTCACCGAGGGCTTCAAGCCCGGACAGGTCGGCTCGTCGGCGATGCCCCACAAGATGAACACCCGGTCCTGCGAGCGGGTGAACGGCCTGATGGTCATCCTGCGCGGCTACGCGTCCATGACCGGCGAGCTGGCGGGCGACCAGTGGAACGAGGGTGATGTGTCCTGCTCCGTGGTTCGCCGGGTCGCGCTGCCGGACGCGTTCTTCGCCTTCGACGGTCTGCTGGAGACGTTCTTGACGGTCCTCGACGAGTTCGGCGCGTTCCCCGCCGTCATCGCGCGCGAGCTGGACCGCTACCTCCCGTTCCTCGCGACGACCAAGGTGCTGATGGCCGCGGTGCGCGCAGGCGTCGGCCGCGAGATGGCGCACGAGGCCATCAAGCAGAACGCCGTCGCGGCGGCGCTGGCCATGCGGGAGCAGGGCGCGGAGCGCAACGAGCTGCTCGACAAGCTCGCCGCCGACGAGCGGATCCCGCTGGACCGGTCGCAGCTGGACGTGCTGATGGCCGACAAGCTGTCGTTCACCGGCGCCGCGGGCGACCAGGTCGCTTCGGTGGTCTCCCGAGTCGAGGAGATCGTCAAGCAGCACCCGGAGGCGGCGGCCTACGCCCCGGGCTCGATCCTGTGAGCTTCGGCGCCCCCGCGTGACCCCCGAGGAACTCGAGACCGCCCGCGACCGCGTCATCGACGACGTGGTGGCGGGCGGCCTGTCGGTGCTGTTCTGCGGCATCAATCCCGGCCTGATGTCCGCGGCCACCGGCCACCACTTCGCCCGGCCCGGCAACCGGTTCTGGCCGGTGCTGCATCTGTCCGGTTTCACGCCGCGTCAGCTACGGCCCGCGGAGCAGCGCGAACTGCTCGACTACGGCCTCGGCATCACCAATGTGGTCGCGCGGGCCACGGCCCGCGCCGATGAGCTGAGCGAGGAGGAGCTGCGCACGGGCGGGCAGTTGCTGGCCGCCAAGGTGGAGCGACTGCGGCCCCGGTGGCTGGCGGTCGTCGGAGTGACTGCGTACCGCACGGCGTTCGGCGAACGGAAGGCGAAGATCGGACCGCAGGAGCGCACGATCGGTGGGACGAGGATCTGGGCGCTGCCCAATCCGAGCGGACTCAACGCCCACTGGACCGCGCAGACGATGGCCGACGAATTCGCGCGGCTGCGCGCCGCGGCGGAAGGTGACGACTCGCTCCAGGACGGCTGAATCCAGGACGGCTTGTTCCAGGATCGTCAGGGCGGGTCTGTCTCGGTCACCACGGCCAGCAGCTGGAACGCGGACAGTCCGACCCCTATCCACCGCTGATCGACGCGCCACAGGTGCAGCCACCCCATCTGCTGGCCGAGCCGCCGCCACGGTTCCGGCACCTCTTCGTCCCTCTCCACGCGCAGCCGCGTACCGGCGAGGCTGAAGGTGTCCGGCTCGCCCCAGCGTTCTGTGAGTCCCCGCAACAAGCCCTCCTGCTCGGCCAGACGCTGTTCCGCCTCCGCCTCTCGGTCCGCGTCCGCGGAGGCGCCGTCGCCGAAGTGCCCGTTGAGCTCCGCGATGTGAAATCCGGGGCCCTGCGAGCCGACGTCCGACGGGCCGCACTCCGGGGGGAAGTCACGGGCGCGCAGCAGGTCGATGATTTCGAGATGCCGTGCGGTGGTCATGGTCCCAGTAAACCTGTCGGCACTGACATGTGGCTGCCCGTCAGGCGTCGCGTCCGCGCAGGGCCCACCAGCCCGCCGCCATCGCGAGTGCGCTCCAGAGCGCCAGGACCGACATGCCGCTCCAGGGACCCAGCGTCCCTGCCGGATCCTGCAGCAGGATCTGTTGCCCCGCCCGGTCCGGCAGGAACTCGGCGGCGCTGCTGTCACGCGATACGTCCCCGATCACGAACGGCATGATCAGGAACAGCGGAACGAGCAGGCTCAGCGCACCGGTCACACTGCGCAGCAGGGCTGCGAGCCCGGCCGACAGCAGGCTGATCAGCGCGAAGTAGAGGGCGCAGCCGACGACCGCGCGCAGCGCTCCCGGGTCGCCGATGCCTATGCCGAATCCCTCGTCCATGAGTGCCTGACCCGACAGGAAGCAGGTCAGGCTTGTGGCCAGGCCGACGACGAACGCCGCCCAGCCCACAACGGCCAGTTTGGCGGCGTAGAAGAGTCCCCGGTTCGGAACAGCCGCCAGGGAGACCCGGATACCGGCGTTCTTGTACTCGGCGGCCATGGCTATGGCACCGAAGGTGAGGGCCGCCATCTGGCCGAAGTTCAGGCCGTAATAGGAGAACAGCACCGGATCGAAGTCGGTGACGCCGGGCTCCGGACGCCCCAGCGCGGCGCAAATGAGGACGGAGAAGCCGGCTGTAGCCAGGAAGACGGACATCAGCGAACCGGCAAGGGAGCGCAGCGAGCGGATCTTGATCCATTCGGCATACACAACTGCAGGGAATGACACGGCTCACGCCTCCTGGGTCACGTTGGTACGAACGGACGTGTACTCCGCCTGGTCTGCGGTCAGATTGAGATAGGCCTGCTCCAGCGTGGCTGTCTCATGGGTGAGTTCGAGGATGGGAATGGTCTCGTGGGCGGCGATCCGCCCGATCTCCTCCACCCGAGCGCCTTCGACCGTCCAGAGTCCGTCCTCGCTCCGGACAGGTGCGAAGCCCCGGGCAAGCAGGGCAGCGCGCAGTCGGCTGCCTTCCGTGGTCCGCAGTCGGACCCTCGGCCGGATGCGCAGGTCGATGAAGTCCTGCACGGGGGTGTCGGCCAGCAGTCGGCCCCGGCCGAGGACGACGAGGTGGTCGGCGAAGGTCGCGGTCTCATTCATCAGATGGCTGGAGACCAGGACGGTGCGGCCCTCCCGGGCGAGCCCTCGCATCAGTTCTCGGATCCAGATGATGCCTTCGGGGTCGAGTCCGTTGGAGGGTTCGTCGAGAATCAGCACCGACGGGTCGCCGAGCAGGGCTGCGGCTATCCCGAGCCGCTGGCGCATCCCGAGCGAGAAGGTCTTTGTCCGCCGGTCCGCGACCCCCGCGATGCCCGCCTCCTCAAGGACGTTGTCCACACGCCGCGCCGGGATGCGGTTGCTCACCGCGAGGGCCAGCAGATGGTTTCGCGCGGTACGCGAACCGTGCGCGGCCTGGGCGTCGAGCAGGGCACCGACCTGGCGCAGCGGCTCGCCGAGCTCGGCGTAGCGCCGTCCGCCGAAGGTGGCGGTGCCGGAGTTCGGCCGGTCCAGACCGAGGACGATGCGCATGGTGGTGGACTTTCCGGCGCCGTTGGGGCCGAGGAATCCGGTGACCTGGCCGGGCCGCACGCTGAACGTGAGGTGGTCCACGGCGCGGGTCGTGCCGTATTCCTTGGTGAGTTCTTGGACATCGATGCTGCTCATGTCTCAACATTCGCCCTCGCACCAGGTCCCGGACCTCCCCCACTCGTGGACTTCGTCTCCCCCGTGCGGGGGGAGCGGCTGCGATCATGGCGCTGGCACCATGGACGAATGCTCCGCTTCCTCCGCCCGCTGGCCCGGCCCGTCACGTACACACGCTGGCTGCATCTGTGCATCCCCATGGCCTTCGTGGCCATTTGGATGTTCATCGACATGGAGCGGGTCTACGTCGTGGCTGCGCTGGCCGTTCCGGTGGGTCTCCTTCCTGCGGTGCGGCTCGAAGAGGGGATACAGGCCCAGCTGCTGTTGACGCCGCACGAGCGGGGCAAGCCGGACGCCTCCATCGCGACCGCGCCGGCGGCCACTTGGCGGGACCGCTGGAGGACGGTGCTGTGGCTCGAGGTGCGGCTGCTCCTGTCCGGCGTGGCCACGATGGCGAGCGTGTGGCTGCCCGTGACCACCATCGATCTGATCGCGCGGGCGGGGGGCGGTGCACCTACCGACGCCAAAGTGCTGGGCTCCTGGGAGCCGCACTGGTGGTACGCGCTGCTCGCGGTGGTACCGATCGTGATGCTGTGCGTCTGCTTCGTGGTGCTCGGTGAATTCGTCACCTTCCTCGCCCGCCGCCTGCTCGGGCCATCCCCGACCGAACGTCTCACCGCCCTCGAGCAACGCACCGAGCAACTGCTTGAGCGCAACCGCATCGCCCGGGAGATCCACGACTCCATCGGGCACGCGCTGACCGTCGCCGTGGTGCAGGCGGGTGCGGCGCGGGTCGCCGGGGACCCGGAGTTCACCGAACGGGCCCTGGCCGCGATCGAGGAGACGGGCCGGGCCGCCCTCGACGATCTGGAGCGCGTTCTGCTCGTTCTGCGCGAGACCGGACAGCCGGTGAGCCAGCGACCGTCTCTCGAAGAGTCGGACCGCCTGCTGGAGTCGGCACGGGCGTCCGGGGCGAAGGTGGACGCCGAGATGACAGGTCCGCTGGAGCTGGTGCCCGGGCCGGTCTCCCGGGAGGGTTACCGCATCCTCCAGGAAGCACTCACCAATGTGCTGCGCCACTGCGGTCCCGTCGCGGTACAGGTGCGGATCGCTGTCATCGGGGAGCGACTGGAGATGGACGTGACCAATCCGCTCACCAGCGGCACGGCACCGAGGGGACAGGGCGGCAGCGGGCTGCGCGGCATACGGGAGCGGGCCGCTCTGCTCGGCGGAGAGACCCGGACCGGACCGTGCGAGGGAGAATGGAGGGTGCGCGTAAGGCTGCCGCTGGACGGCCTACGCTGACCGGATGCCGGTTACCGTTCTGCTCGTTGACGACGAACCCCTGGTCCGCGCGGGTCTGCGCGCCGTGCTGGAGGCGCAGCCCGACATCAAGGTGGTGGGCGAGGCGGCCGACGGCGCGGCCGTGGTCCCCCTCGTCCGGCAACTGCGGCCCGACGTGGTCGCGATGGACGTGCGGATGCCGCTGCTCGACGGCATCGAGGCCACACGGATCGTGCTCCGTACAGTCCCTCAGCCGCCGAAGATCCTGGTCGTGACGACCTTCGAGAACGACGAGTACGTCTACGAGGCGCTGCGCGCCGGGGCGGACGGCTTCCTGCTCAAGCGCGCCCGGCCGGCCGAGATCGTGCACGCGGTGCGGCTGGTCGCCGAGGGCGAGTCGCTGTTGTTCCCGGCTGCGGTCCGCTCCCTGGCCGCCGAGTACGGCAACTGCGCCGCCCGCGACGCGATGCAGCGGGCCGCGCTCACCGAGCGCGAGGCGGCGGTGCTGCGGCTGATGGCCCGGGGGCTGTCCAACGCGGAGATCGCCGCCGAGCTGATCGTCGGCTCGGAGACGGTGAAGTCCCATGTCAGCGCTGTGCTCGCCAAGCTGGGCGCCCGCGACCGCACCCAGGCGGTCATCGCCGCGTACGAGTCCGGTTTCGTGGCCCCTGCCTGACCCCGGCTCCGTCCGGCAGGAGCTCGCCGCCGTCGTACGCAGGCGAGTACGATCCGCACACACGCGCTCGAGCTGGGAGGACACAACGGATGGGGCGGCTGACCGGCGGAGACCCGTCGCTGTTGCGGCGGATCAATTCCGCGGTGGTACTCCATTCCCTGCGAAGCGCCGACTCCCCCACGCTCACGGATCTGACCCGGATCACAGGGCTGTCCCGGCCGACCGTCGAGGGTGTGGTCGAAGGGCTGATCGAGATCGGTCTGGTCGTCGAGTGCGTTCCCGAGGAGGGCGAGACGCGCCGACAGGGGCGTCCGGCCCGGCGGTTCAGGTTCCGTGCCGAAGCCGGTCATCTGCTGGGGATCGAGATCGGGGCCCATCGCGTCGCCGTGCTGCTCTCCGGCCTCGACGGGCGGATCATCGGCGCCGGTTCCCGTGAGGTGCCGGAGACCGCCGGCGAGGACGAGCGACTGGAACGCGTGCGCGCGGTCGTCGCCGATGTGCTGCGCCGCACCGGTGTCGCCCGCGGCAGTCTGCGTGCGGTCGGGGTCGGCTCACCCGGGATCGTGGAGTCCGACGGCACCGTACGGCTGTGCACGGCGCTGCCCGGCTGGACCGGTCTGGCGCTCGGCGAGCGGCTGCGCAGGTCGTTCCGCTGCCCCGTCCTCGTGGAGAACGACGCCAACGCCGCCGCGGTGGCCGAGCACTGGAAGGGCGCCGCGACGGACTCGGACGACATCGTGTTCGTGCTGGCGGGGCTGAGCCCGGGCGCGGGCTCTCTGATCGGCGGGAGGCTGCACCGCGGCTACGGCGGTGCGGCGGGCGAGATCGGCGCGCTGCACCTGCTGGGCCGCGAGGCGACCCCCGAGAAGCTGCTGTCGACAACGGACAAGCCGCTGCACCCGCTGGACGAGCAGGCGGTCGCCGATGTGTTCGCGCTCGCCAAGGGCGGTGACGAGCAGGCACGCGCGGCGGTCGACCGGTTCATCCAGCGACTGGTGCACAATGTGGCCGCCCTGGTGCTGGCACTCGATCCCGAGCTGGTGGTGGTCGGCGGCTGGGCGGCGGGGCTGGACGGCGTACTGGATCCGCTGCGCGAGCAGCTGTCCCGCTATTGCCTGCGGCCACCGAGGGTGGCACTGTCCCTGCTGGGCGAAGCGGCCGTGGCGACGGGTGCGCTGCGCCTGGCGCTCGACCACGTGGAGGAGCAGCTGTTCGCGGTCGAGCGAACGGTGACGGCCCGGCGCTGAGCGTGAGAGTTCGGCTGCGGCCGGCCGCACCGGCGGGCGTGGAGCGGGCCCGTCAGGAGGCGCGGCGCTCCTGGTCGTGGTGGCTGATCTCCAGGTCCCCGGAGTCGCCGAACGTCAGACGGCAGGTGTCGGCCCGGTAGGTGGCCACCGAGACGGCGGCCGTGCGGCCGGCGGAGAAGTAGCGGGTGGTGACGACCAGTACAGGCGCGCCCGGCAGCCGGTCCAGTTCCCTGGCGTCGTCGGCGCGCGCCGAGCCCAGTTCCACCGCGCGGTCCTGGCCCTCGAGGTCGAGGTGCTGGAGTTCGCGCAGGACGCCGCGGGCGAGCGCGGGTCCTGACGGTGCGTCGATGGCCGGCAGGGCGGGCACCGAGGAGGCGGGGACGTACAGCAGCTCGGCGGCGACCGGCTGGCCGTGGATCATGCGGACGCGGCGCACGATGTGGGTGGCTTCGTCGGTGTCGGTGCCGAGCACGCGGGCCACGGCGGGCGGCGGGACGGTGACGGTGCATTCGGCGGCCTGCCAGGCGTCGGCGTCCGTGCCGGGCCAGTCGTGCTCGGAGGTGGACACGTCCACGCCCATGCGCGGCGGGGCGACGGTCGTACCGACGCCGCGGCGGCGCTGGAGGCGGCCTTCCAGCTCGAGCTGCTCGAGCGCCTGGCGGAGCGTGGCGCGGGCGACGCCGAAGCGTGCGGCGAGATCTCGTTCGTTCGGCAGGATCTCGCCCACGGTGAAGTCCGAGTCGAGTGCTTCACCGATCACGGTCTTGAGATGCCAGTACTTAGGTTCCGGCACCGATTCCAGTTGCGTGGTCCCCACCCTGATCCTCCGCAATCGCCGTGTCAGCGGCGGCTTTTCCGCGCCCTTGTTTATTAAAGGTTCCTGCACTATCTCTGCGACCATAGGACCGCCCAGGACCTTGGTCAAGACCAATCCTGCCTCCGTCACGCTACGGAACAGCACGACTTCGCAGAGCGTTTACAGGACGTTCGTGACCCCGCCGAACAGGCACGGCATGAGACCCCGTGTCCGGATCCGACACGGGGTCCGACGTGCGGCGAAAGCCGTGGCGTCAGCGCTGGAGGGACTCGAGCGCGCCGAGCTTGTCTGGGTTGCGGACGATGTAAATGCACTGAATGCGTCCGTCCAGAACCTCCACCTGCAAGGCCGTGTCCGGCTTCCCGCCCGAGAGCACGAGCAGGGCGGGAGCGCCGTTGAGCTCCACCAGGCGGGCTTCCGCGTCGGGTGCCTGCTGCTGTGCCACGGCGACCAGGAAACGACCCACCTTGTCGGCGCTCTCCATGACGCGCAAGGGGGCCTTGGCCTTGCCTCCACTGTCGCTGACCAGGCGCACATCGGGGGCGAGGAGGTTCAGCAGCCCGTGCAGGTCGCCTCCGGCCGCCGCCGCGAGGAAACGCTCCGTCAGATCGCGGCACTCGGCGGGGTCCACGTCGTACCGGTGTCTGCGCTCCTCGACATGCTTGCGTGCCCGGCCGGCGAGCTGGCGCACGGCCGCCTCGGAGCGCTCCAGCGTGGTCGCGATCTCCCCGTAGGAGAAGCCGAAGGCCTCTCGTAGCACGAACACCGCCCGCTCCAGCGGCGAGAGCGACTCCAGGACGACAAGGACGGCGAGGGAGACGGAGTCGGCGAGCACCACCCGTTCGGCCGTGTCGGGCACGGCAGGGCCGAAGTCGGTGACGATGGGCTCGGGCAGCCAGGGACCGACGTACGCCTCGCGCCGCGACCGGACGTGGCGCAGCCGGTCGATGGCGAGGCGGGTGGTGATCCGGACGAGGTACCCCCGCGGTTCCCGGACTTCGTCGCGTTCCTCGGCCGACCAGCGCAGCCAGGCCTCCTGCACCACGTCTTCGGCGTCGGCGACCCTGCCGAGCATCCGGTAGGCCACGCCGGTCAGAACGGGTCGGTGCTCCTCGAAAACGGCGGTTGCGGTGTCTGCTGCCACCCCTCCATCCCAGCCCACGCGGCCTCCGCTGTCCAGGCGGTATGGGTGCGTCGCGCGGCACAGTGGCGAGCACCGCACTACTGTCCCCTTGAACTGGAAGCTACCGAACGGTAATTGTTACTGACAGTGCGTCTACGACAAGTGTCAGGGGAGCAGCTGGATGGCCGCAGAGATCTCGTTCTCCATCGAGACGGCGCAGGGCAGCCGCGCGCTGTCCGTCGCCTATGAACGCCGCGGCTCCGGTGAGCCGCTGCTGCTGCTCCACGGGATAGGGCACCACTGGCAGGCATGGGAGCCCGTGCTGGGGATTCTCGCCGCCGAGCGCGATGTGATCGCCGTCGATCTGCCCGGCTTCGGCACCTCGCCCGCGCTGCCCGACGGCGTGCCCTACGACCTGTCCACCGTGTCCGTCGCGCTCGGCGCGTTCTGTACGGCGCTGGGCGTCGAGCGGCCGCATGTCGCGGGCAACTCCCTCGGCGGCCTGCTCGCTCTCGAGCTGGGCCGCGAGAAGCTCGTCAGGTCGGTGACCGCACTGTCCCCGGCCGGCTTCTGGTCGGAGGCCGAGAGGCGCTACGCGTTCACGACGCTTCGCGCGATGCGGCTGGGGGCGCGGTCCATGCCCCTGCCGCTGATCGAGCGACTGTCCCGCACGGCCGCCGGTCGGACGGCGCTCACCGGCACCATCTACGCACGGCCCGGACGGCGTTCACCCGAGGCCGCCGTCGCCGAGACGCTCAGCCTGCGGGGGGCCACCGGCTTCCACCAGACCCTCGCCGCGGGGCGCGATGTGCTGTTCACCGACGACATCCCCGATCTGCCCGTCACCATCGGCTGGGGCACCAGGGACCGTCTGCTCGTGCGCCGTCAGGGCCTGCGGGCCAAGCACATCATTCCCGGCGCGCGTCTGGTCCGGCTGCCGGGCTGCGGGCATGTCCCCATGAACGACGACCCGGCGCTGGTGGCCCGCCTCCTGCTGGACGCCAGCAACTGACCCGGCAAGCCTGCGGCTGATCCGGTGCCGCAGGCCGCCGCGGCGGTGGAGACCGAACCGGAGGCCCGCGGCGGCAACGGTGGCGTCGCGGCGTCCGGCTCGGGCGCGGGCACGCCCGAGCCGAGCGCCACTCCGGGGCCGGCCGGGCCACGCGTCCGCCGACCGACCACCCGTCGGCCGCTCGGGCAGTCGACGGGTGCGGCCGGCGCTGGGGCGGACGACGGGGTGGAGCTGCTCGGGTACGCGCATCTGGACCGTCCGAGATCGCTCGCGAGGTACGGCCGCCGACTGAAGCGGTCCACGCGCGCGGCGCGCTGGGACGGTCCCTCAACGTCCGCTGCCGGCTGTTCACTTGGGGTTCGCGTGCCGGCCGCGGCCGGGCACTAGGCATGGCACGGCACACTGTCCGGAACCGCCTGGAGGCGCAAGCGATGTCGCACATCCCGCCAAGATCCTCCCCCGCCCGCCGTTCCGTCCTGATGGGCACGGTCGCCGCATCGGCCGCGCTGGCGCTGCCGACGGCCGCCGCCCCCGCGCTGGCGCTGTCCGGCCGCCCGCGCGCCGCGTGGGGCGTGCAGACCGGCGATGTCACGACCTCGTCCGGGCTGGTGTGGGTGCGCTCGGACCGGCCCGCGCGGATGATCGTGGAGACCTCCGCAACCGAGTCCTTCAGGCACGCGCGCCGCTGGCACGGCCCGTTGCTGGGCCCGGGCACGGACTTCACGGGGACGACCGCGCTGCGCGGGCTGCCGCCCGGCGAGCAGGTGCACTACCGGGTCACGCTCGCCGACCCGGACGATCCGCGGCGCTGTGGCGAGGCGGTGTACGGGACGTTCCGTACGGCCCCTGCCCGGCGGCGTGAGGGTGTGCGTTTCCTGTGGTCGGGCGATATCGCGGGGCAGGGCTGGGGCATCAACCCGGACATCGGCGGCTACCGTGCCTACGAGGAGATGCGCCGCCTCGACCCGGACTTCTTCCTGTGCAGTGGTGACACGGTCTACGCGGACGGGCCGCTCGCGGCGAGTGTGACGCTGCCCGACGGACGGGTGTGGCGCAACCTCGTGACCGAGGAGAAGTCGAAGGTCGCCCAGACGCTCGGCGAATACCGCGGAAACTTCCGGTACAACCTGCTCGATGACCATGTGAGGCGGTTCAACGCCCAGGTCCCGACGATCGTGCAGTGGGACGACCACGAGGTGCGCAACAACTGGTACCCCGGCCAGATCCTCGACGATCCGCGGTACACCGAGAAGGACGTCGATGTTCTCGCGCGGCGCTCGATGCAGGCGTTCGGCGAGTACTTCCCCGTCGGCACGCTGTCCCCGCGCGGCAGCGACGGCCGTATCCACCGGGTGGTGCACCACGGTCCGCTGCTCGACGTGTTCGTGCTCGACATGCGGACGTATCGCAACGCCAACTCCCCCGGGCGCCAGGCCGACGACGCCGAGGGCATCCTCGGTGCCGAGCAGCTCGCCTGGCTCAAGCGGGAGCTCTCCCGGTCGCGTGCGGTGTGGAAGGTGATCGCATCCGACATGCCGCTGGGGCTCGTGGTGCCGGACGGTTCAGCGAACTTCGAGGCCGTGGCACAGGGGGACCCGGGCGTGCCCCTCGGCCGGGAGCTGCAGATCGCCGATCTGCTGCGGTTCATCAAGCACCGCCGGATCACCGGCACGCTGTGGCTCACGGCGGATGTGCACTACACGTCCGCTCAGCACTACGCGCCGGAGCGGGCGGTGTACAAGGACTTCGCGCCGTTCTGGGAGTTCGTCTCCGGTCCACTGGCGGCCGGCGGTTTCCCGGCCAACGCGCTGGACGGCACCTTCGGTCCGGACCGGATCTTCGTCCGGGCGCCTGAGCGCCCGAATGTGTCGCCGATGGAGTCGCCGCAGTACTTCGGAGAGGTGGCCATCGACGGCGACAGCGGCGAGTTGACCGTGCGGCTGCGGGCGGAGGGCAACACGGTTCTGTTCAGCAAGACGCTTCAGCCGGGCCGGGTGGGCCAGTAGCGGCGGGCAGCGCGGGTCGCGCAGCGCATGGTGACCTGCCGGGCCGTCCGGGCTTGCGCTCGTCGCGGCCGGGGCCCTGCTCGCCGAAGGCGACGGCGGGGAGGCACCGGCGCTGCTCAGTTCCTCCGACGGCGTGGGCGCCGAGCGCGGCGAGGACCGGCTACGGGCCTTCGACGCACTGCCGGTGCCGTCCGCACGCCGGCAGCGGGACAGCACGCGGCGCGGGCGGAAGATCGGAGTGCGGGGAGGGGACGGTGCAGCTCCACCGGCCGGTCGTTTCGGCCCCCGTGCGACCGCCGTGATCGGCACCTGTGCGAGGACGTGGGCGGTCCTCCCGGCCGCGCCCGGGTCGCTGCCCAGCGCCGACCGCCGCCGCGCGGACTCGCCGGGTACTGGACATGCCGCAGACTGTGTCGAGCAGTGCGCGCCGCGGTCACGGCGCACGGGTGCGGCCGGCGAGCAGGAGATCTGCGGTCCGGCCGCACCGGCCGGGAAAACGGGTTCGCCCGGGCCCACCCCCGGCCGGCATCCCGGCTGACGACTGCGGCGCATCCTGGAACGAACACTCCACGCCAGGAATAGCCAAAAACCACCTATAGCGGCCTAGAAGCACGCTTAACCCATCAGTCACAAAGCGTTCGTGATCACGCAACACCGTTCGGTCACAGTGGTGCCATGACAGATGTGACTTCTGCGAAGAGTGCCCGCCGTCCGCACCACTGGCGACGGGATCTCGTCGAACTGGCCGCCATGTTCACCGCCGTCGCGGTCGCCGACGCCGTCGCCAATCTCGTCGGGCACGGTCCCGACGGCCCGTTCCTGCTGGTCGTATCGGCGGGGACGCTCGTCGCCACGGCCGCGTTCCACACATGGTGGGCACGCCGCCACAGCCATGCTCCTCCGACCGGAAGCCCGACACGGACACCGGCCGCCGAAGGCCGCACCGCATCGGGCCACAACTCCGGCTCCACCGACGACTCCACGCAACACTCCACCGACCACTCCACCGACGACCGCCCGCGGGAGACCGTGCTGTGGCGCATGCGCACCACGGTGCGGGACACGCCGGGCAGCCTTGCCGCGCTGTGCACGGCGCTCGCGGGGCAGCGCGTGGACATTCTGACGCTGCAGACCCATCCACTGGCCGACGGGACGGTGGACGAATTCCTGTTGCGGGCCCCGGCCGCACTCCAGGCACAGGAGATCAGCCGTGAGGTTGCCGCGGCCGGCGGACGCAGCACGTGGATCGAGCGCGCCGATGCCCACGATCTGGTCGACACCCCGACCCGGGTGCTCGGACTCGCCACCCGCACCGCGCTGGACGCGGCCGAACTCCCTCTCGCGCTACGGCAGTTGCTGGGCCGCTGCACGATACGCTCCCGGCCCGCCCTCTCGCTGACCGGCCGGTCCACCGGTGAGCTGCCGCCACTGGAGGGCGTACTGGAGGAGACGGTGATGCACCTGCGTGACCCGAACGGCGGCGCGATCACCGTCGATCGGCCCTATCTCCCCTTCACGCCCACCGAATTCGCCAGGGCACGAGCTCTGGTCGAGCTCGACGCCCGTCTGGGCCCCCGTATCCCGCGCAGCCAGGACGTCCTCACCCTCCCCGAGGGCAACGAGATCACCGTGCGCCGCGCCGACCAGGGCGATGTCGAGGCCGCCCTGGCCATGCACGAGCGGTGCTCCAACCGCACCCTGAGCCTGCGCTACCACGGGCCGGTCGGCGACGCCGGCCGCTATCTCGACCATCTGCTCAGCCCGCGCTACGGCCGCACGCTCGCCGTGGAGGCGGCGTCCGGCCGCCTGGTCGCCCTCGGCCATCTGCTGTGGGACGGCGACGAAACCGAGGTGGCTCTGCTGGTCGAGGACGACTGGCAGCGGCGCGGTATCGGCTCCGAGCTGCTCCGCCGGCTGGTCGTGCTCGCCGGCGAGGCGGGCTGCGAGAGCGTGTACGCCGTCACCCAGTCGTCCAACACCGCCATGGTTGCGGCCATGCGCGGTCTCGGTCTGCCGCTGGACTACCAGATCGAGGAAGGAACGCTGGTGGTCACCGCGCGACTCGATACGGCTCCCGCACGTCCGGAGTCCCGTTACGAACAGATCGAGCGCTGAGCGCCTCGGTCAGATCCCGCCAGAGGTCCTCGACGTCCTCGAGCCCGACCGACAGCCGCAGCAGCCGGTCGCTGACGCCCGCCGCGCGCCGGTCTCCCTCGGCCACGATCCGGTGGCTGATGGAGGCCGGGTGCTGTATCAGGGTGTCGACGCTGCCGAGACTGACCGCCGGGGTGATCAGCCGGACTCCGGCGATCACGTCGTGCGGGTCGCCGTAGACCTCGAACGAGACCATCGCCCCGCCGATGCTCGGGTAGTGGACCCGGGCGACCCGCGGGTCCGTGGCAAGCCTCCGCGCCAGGTCGGCGGCGGTCGCGGATGCGGCCCGGACCCGTACCGGCAGCGTGGACAGGCCGCGGAGCAGCAGGTATCCGGCCATCGGATGCAGTACGCCGCCGGTCGCGAACCGCACCTGGCGCAGCTTGCGGGCGAAGTCCTCGTCGCTGGCGACCACGCCGCCCATGACGTCACCGTGACCACCCAGGTACTTGGTCGCACTGTGCAGCACCAGCCGGGCGCCCTCCTCCACCGGGCGCTGCAGCACGGGGGTGGCGAAGGTGTTGTCCACCAGCAGCGGAACCGAGCCGCAGGCATGCCGTACGGCCCGCAGATCGACCTCGGCGAGCGTCGGGTTGGCGGGCGTCTCGACCATCACCAGACCGGTGTCGGGGCGCAGGGCGTCGGCGATGCCGGCCGGGTCTGCCCAGGTCACCTCGGTCCCGAGCAGCCCGGCGTTCAGCAGATGGTCGCTGCAGCCGTACAACGGCCGGACGGCAACCACATGGCGCAGCCCCATGCTCGCCCGCACCAGCAGGACGGCTGTCAATGCCGCCATACCGCTGGCGAACGCAACCGCACTCTGGGTTCCCTCGAGCTTGGCCAGCGCGGTCTCGAACCGGGCCGTGGTCGGATTGTCCAGCCGGGCGTAGACCGGCGGGCCCTCCAGCTTGGCGCCGGTCGTGGCGAATGCGTCGATCCGTCCTGCCTCGGCTGCGGCGTCGTACGACGGGTAGGTCGTGGACAGATCGAGCGGCGGGGCGTGCAGGCCGAGCTGGGCGAGATCCTCGCGTCCGGCGTGCACGGCATCGGTGGCCAGGGCCCGGGGTACAGGGGTGACCGAAGCTGCGTTCTCCATGGCCGCACTGTGAACACCTACCGGAAAGTAATGCTCCAGGCCCGTGCTACGTTCGACAAATGGCTGAATCTGTCGCACTGGACCCGGTAGATCTGCACATACTCCGCCTTCTGCAGAACGACGCCCGGACCACGTACCGGGAGCTGGCGGCAGAGGTCGGGGTCGCCCCGTCCACCTGTCTGGACCGTGTCACCAGGCTGCGCCGCTCCGGCGTGATTCTGGGCCATCGGCTCGCCCTGGACCCGGCCCGGCTGGGGCGCGGGTTGCAGGCGCTGCTCCTGGTGCAGGTGCGGCCGCACCGGCGGGAGCTGATCGGGCCGTTCGTCGACCGCATCCGGGCGCTGCCCGAGTCGCGCGCGCTGTTCCATCTCACCGGCCCCGACGACTATCTGGTGCATGTGGCCGTGCAGGATCCGGCGGATCTGCAGCGGCTGGTTCTGGACGAATTCACGTCGCAGCGCGAAGTCGCGCGTGTGGAAACCCGGTTGATCTTCCAGCAGTGGGACTGCGGCCCGCTGCTCCCGCCCGCTTCGGCGACAGGCGACTGAATCCGGACGGTGGTGACGCGGGGGCCCCGCTCGTATCAGGATGTGCGCATGCCAGACACTTCCAACAGCGCGCTGCCGCGCCAAGTAGCCGACGCCTACGTCGACGCACTCATCGAACTCGACCCGATCACCGGTACCTATCTGGGAATCAGGGAGAGCTCCGGTCTCCTCCCGGACTACTCGCCCGTGGGGCAGGAGGCCGTCGCCGCGCTCGCTCGCGCGACACTGGCCCGGCTCGACGAGGCGGAGAAGCTCCCCGGGGCCGAGAGCGGTACGGAAAGGCGCTGCGGCCGTCTGCTGCGCGAGCGGCTGACGGCACAGCTTGCCGTCCATGAGGCGGACGAGGGCCTGCGAACGGTCAGCAACCTGAGCTCGCCCGCCCATGACGTGCGCTCGGTGTTCAGCGTGACGCCGACGGAGACCGAGGAGGACTGGGCGGCCGTGGCACAGCGGTTGCGCGCGGTCCCGGCGGCTCTGGAGGGGTACCGCGCGTCGCTGGCCCTGGGACTCGAGAGGAAGCTGCACGGCGGCCCGCGTGCGACGAGGACGGTCATCGGGCAGTTGACGGAGTGGATCGGCTCGGAGCGGGGCTGGTTCGAGGAGTTCGCGGCGGACGGCCCCGAGGCGCTGCGCACCGAACTGGACGAGGCCGCCCGTATCGCCGGCACGGCACTCTCCGAGCTGCGCGACTGGATGCGCGATGTGTACGCCCCCGCTGTCGCCGACGCCCCGGACACGGTCGGCCGCGAGCGCTACGCGCGCTGGTCGCGCTACTACAACGGCACCGATCTCGATCTCGACGAGGCGTACGCCTACGGCTGGGCCGAGTACCACCGGCTGCTCGCCGAGATGAGGACCGAGGCCGACAAGATCATCCCGGGCGCGGGCCCCTGGGAGGCTCTGGCCCACCTCGACGTGCACGGCGAGCACATCGAGGGCGAGGAGGAGGTGCGGGTGTGGCTCCAGAACCTGATGGACGAGGCGATCGTCGCGCTGGACGGCACGCACTTCGAACTCGCCGAGCGGGTAAGGAAAGTGGAGTCCCGCATCGCCCCGCCGGGAGGAGCGGCCGCCCCGTACTACACCGGCCCTTCCGAGGACTTCTCCCGCCCCGGCCGCACCTGGCTGCCGACCATGGGAGCCGAGCGCTTCCCCGTGTACGACCTGGTGTCGACCTGGTACCACGAGGGAGTGCCGGGCCATCATCTGCAGATCGCGCAGTGGGCGCATGTCGCCGACCAGCTGTCCCGCTACCAGGCGACGGTCGGCGGCGTCAGCGCCAATGTGGAGGGCTGGGCGCTGTACGCGGAGCGCCTGATGGACGAGCTGGGTTTCCTGCCCGACCCGGAGCGCCGGCTCGGGTATCTCGATGCGCAGATGATGCGGGCGTGCCGGGTGATCGTGGACATCGGCATGCATCTTGAGCTGGAGATTCCGGCGGACTCGCCCTTCCACCCCGGCGAGCGCTGGACGCCGGAGCTGGCGCAGGAGTTCTTCGGCAGCCACAGCGGCCGGCCCGCGGACTTCGTGGAGAGTGAACTGACTCGCTATCTGTCGATCCCCGGCCAGGCGATCGGCTACAAGCTCGGCGAACGCGCCTGGCTGCTGGGCCGGGAGAACGCCCGCCGTGCGCACGGCGACGCGTTCGACGCGAAGGCGTGGCACATGGCGGCCCTGTCACAGGGCGCGCTGGGACTGGACGACCTGGTCGACGAGCTGTCGAAACTGTGACGGCTGAGGGCCGGCCCGGGGGGCGGGTTCGCCCCCCCGGCCGGCCGTACCCGGGACCCCGCAGCTCATCGGCCGGGGGATGCGAGCGCCGCCGCCCCGCCCCGCCCCGAGAATTCGTTTCCCGCTCCCCCTCCCCCTGCCGCATCCTGTCGTGTCATGCGCACGCTTCACCTTTCCCCCAGAGTCACCGCCACCGGCTCCGCCCTCGCGGCAGCGGCAGTGCGGCGCGGCATGAGCGTCCGGACGATGCACGACTGGCGGGTGCCCGAGGAGTCGAAGGGCGCGCCGGGCGCCTCCCTGTACGCCGCTCCGCTGTTCGCCGACGCGGTGGCCGACGAGCTGGGGCTCGCGCTGCTGGAGGCCCCCGAGGACTGGCTGGCCTCGCTGCCGTACGAACTCACCGGCCGCGAGATCCAGTTCACCTCTCTCGCGAAGGCCCGCGCCCTTCGCCGGCCCGCCTTCGTCAAGCCGCCCAACGACAAGAGCTTCCCCGCACGGATCTACGCGGACGGCAGCGGGCTGCCGGGACCTGACGCGGCGGACGACGACACCCGAGTGCTGGTCAGCGACATCGTGAGGTTCATGACGGAGTACCGGCTGTTCCTGCTGGACGGTGTCGTGGTGACGGGGAGCCGCTACGCCGTGCACGGCGACCTCGATGTCGCGCCGCTCGACAAGGACCCGCGCCGGGCCGAGGTTCTCGACTTCGCCGCCCGGCTCGGGGGTACGGGTCTGCCGAGCGCGATCGTGGTCGACGTCGGCGCCGTGGACGGTGGTTGGGCGGTCGTGGAGGCCAACGCTGCTTGGGCGAGCGGCCATTACGCCTGCGACGACGACACGGCCCTGGACGTCGTTCTGCGGGCCGCACGCCCGGCGGCCGAGACACTGCCGTCGGACGCGCGCTTTGTACGCCCTTGCCCGTCGGTCCTGCGCGGGGGGTGACCGCGGCGCCGTTCAGCCTGGGCAGGGATCCCGGCCCCGGCGTCGGCGTACGCGGCGAACTCCGCCGCGTGTGCCTCCTCCCCCGGCGCGGCCCGTTCCGCACGGTGATGCGCTCGACATCGCCCCGCTCGGCCTGCGGCATGGGAGCACCGCTGCTGCGCGCAGCGCGGCGGCCCCCGGTCGGCCACGGCGGCGCTCGGCCGAGGGCATGGATCCGACCGATTCTCCAGCGTGTTCGAGCTGCTGGGCCCACGGCACGACCCGCGACGAAGCGGCGGCCCCGTCTCAGCAGCCGCAGTCCTCCGCGTCGACAGGCGCGGTCAGGGGGTCGGCCTCACGCTCGGCCGGACCCTGCCAGGTCTCGTACGCGAAGCCCTCCCGGGCCCAGTACTCGAAGCCGCCGAGCATCTCCTTGACCTGGAAGCCGAGCTCCGCAAGGGCGAGCGCCGCACGGGTGGCACCGTTGCAGCCGGGACCCCAGCAGTACGTGACGACCGGCACGGACTTGTCGAGGAGCTTCTCCGCCTGCGCGGGAATCAGCGCGGTCGGCAGGTGGATCGCCCCCGGCACATGGCCCTGGTCCCAGGACTCGGTGGAGCGGGAGTCCAGCACGACGAATCCGGGGTCCCCGTCGGCCGCGAGGGCGCCCGCGACGTCCGAGACATCGGCATGGAAGGCCAGGCTCGCGCTGAAGTAGACGGCAGCGGCGGCCGGGGAGGCGGGCGGCACCCGCAGGACGGAGTTCACCGGCCGACTGCCCCGAGCTGTGGAATCGTCGTCGTGGTCATGACTGAGAATCTAGGGTCGCTGGTCGTTCCCATGAAGTGGGAATCCACGGGAGGTGTCTTGATCGGCCGGGGATTCCCCTGTTATCTCTCGGACATGACGGGATATTCACCGGACGCCACCGACTGGCGCATACTCCACGTACTCCAGGCCCGGGGCAGGGCCGGCTTCGCCGAGCTGGCCAGGGCCGTCTCGATGTCGGCGAGCGCGGTCACCGAGCGGGTGCGGCGGCTGGAGGAGGCGGGGGTCATCACCGGCTACACGGCCGTCGTCGACCACGAGCGGCTGGGACTGCCCCTCCTGGCGTTCGTGCGGCTGCGTTATCCGAACGGGAACTACAAGCCGTTCCACGATCTGCTCGGCACGACGCCCGAGATCCTCGAGGCCCACCATGTGACGGGCGACGACTGCTTTGTGATCAAGGTCGCCACCCGCTCCATGAGCCACCTCGAGGAGGTCTCGGGGAAGATCGGCACGCTGGGGTCCGTCACCACCAGCGTCGTCTACTCCTCGCCCCTTCCGCGCCGGGCGATCAGCGGCTGATCCCCGCTTGGAAACAGGCCTCAGCTCCCCCCTCCCGCCGTACGGTGGCGTACCACCGACCCGTGCCGGTCCTTGACCACCTCCAGCTGCGCGGGGATCCGGCGGCGCAGATCGGCGACATGACTCACGATGCCGACGCTGCGGTCCCGTTCGCGCAGTGAATCAAGCACGTCGAGCACCTCGTCGAGCGTCTGGTCGTCCAGGCTGCCGAAGCCCTCGTCGATGAAGAGCGTGTCCAGCCGCACTCCCCCGGCCTCGTCGGTCACCACATCGGCGAGGCCGAGCGCGAGGGCGAGCGAGGCGAAGAAGGTCTCTCCTCCGGAGAGGGTGCCGGTGTCGCGCTCACTGCCGGTCCACGCGTCCACCACATGCAGGCCGAGGCCGGCCCGCTTGCCTCCGGTACGGGCATCGGAGTGGACCAGGGTGTAGCGGCCGGACGACATCCGCTGCAGCCGTACGGTGGCAGCCGCCGCGACCTGTTCGAGACGGGCGGCGAGCACATACGACTCCAGGCGCATCTTGCGTTCGTTGTCGGCCGACGTGCCCGCAGTGAGCGCGGCGAGGCGGGCGACGCGGTCGTACTCCTCACGCAGCGGACCGAGACCGCGGACCTCTGCCGTCGCCTGCCCCGAAAGCCGGTCCAGTTCGGCGCAGCGCTCGCGCGCGGCGGCGAGCCCGGTCGCTGCTGTCCGCGACGCCCGCTCGGCGGCCTCATGGACGGTCAGCGCCGAGCCGGGGTCGGCAGGCGGACGCTCGGCCGCAGCGCGGCTGTCGTTCTCGGCGAGCCGGTCGGCGACCGCGGCGGCCTCGGTCTGCCAGGCGTCGATCCGGTGCTGGATCTCGCGCTGCTCGCCGTCGCCGACGAGGGCGGCGGCAGCGTCCCTCGGGGTGCCGAAGCCGGCCCGGAACGCCGCGTCGGCGAGCCGGTCGTCGGCCTCCTTCAGTCGCTGGGCCGTGCCGTCGAGGGTTCGTACGGCCTCCGCCGCGCCGGCCAGGTGCCGCACCCTGCGCTCCAGCAGGTCGGCCCGCTCGGCGACGTCGGCCGCGCCGCTGCGCGCCCGTATCAACTCGGCTTCCAGCTCGGTCTGTTCCTGCTCGAGGGACTCCCGCCGCGAGGTCCGTGCGGCGACCCGTCGCCCGGCCTGCTGCTGGGCGTCCATGCGCTCCCGGTGCTCGCGCTCGCCCCGGTCCAGTGCCTCGCGAGCGGCATGCATACCGGAGGCGATGCGGCGCGCCTGGTCGTGGTCCTGCTCCAACGTCTCCACGACAGCCAGGAGTTGAACGACCGATGGCTCGCGGTCGGGCGCCGACGGCTGGGCCGGACCGCCGGTTCCGGCGTGCTCGGCGGGAGTCGAAGGCCGACCGTCCGTCCCATCGACCCCGAACGCAGAGGTGCCGCCGACGACCTGTGCCGGAGCGTCGTCGACGGGACCCCCCGCACCGGGCACGCCGATATCCGACTCGCCGTCCGCATCGACCGTCCCCGCAGACGCACTTGGGTGCGTCGACGGCTGCGTGCCACGGGCGCGGGCGGCAGCCGTCGCACGCGACCTCCGGAGCACCGCCAGTTCACTGGCCGCCGCCGCCTTCGCCTCGTCGGCCCGTGTGTAGCCCTCGTACGCGGCGTCCTCCGCCGCACGGTCCACATGGTCGGCGTCCGCGCGCGCCGGCGCGGGGTGCTCGGCCGAACCGCACACCGCGCAGGGGTCTCCCGCGACCAGCGCGGACGCCAACTCGGCAGCGATGCCGCGCAGTCGGCGTTCCTTCAGGTCCAGCCACGTACCGTGCGCGGTGTTCGCCTCGTCGTGGAGCCTACGCAGTCGGGCTTCGGCCCGATCCGTACGGGCGGCAAGTTCGTCGCGCTCGCGCGCCGCGTGCAGGCGCTCGCGCCCCGATTCGAGCCGGCCCGCGAGGTGCTCGGCACGGGTCGCGGCCTCCTGGGCGGCCTCGATCCGCTCCTGGTGGCGGCTGCGCATACGCTCCCAATCGGCCAGCCAGTCCGCCGCGTCCTGCAGGATGTCGTCGTCGGCCGTTGCCTGGCGGTCCAGTTCGCCCCGCTCACGAGTGATGTCAGCGCTGCGCCGCTCCGCGCGGCGGGCGGCGTCCAGGCCGCCGAGCTCTTGACGCAGGCTCCCCTCCCTGGCCGCCAGCTGCTCCGCTCCCGCGTCGGCGAGGTCGGCCGGCAGCCCGGCCCGGGTCCGCTCGCGCTCCGTGACAGCCACCCGATGGTCACGCTCGGCGTCCTCGCGCAGGCGCAGTGCGGGCCCGACGAGCTCCGCCTTGCGGGCCCGCTCCAGGCGCGCCAGCAGCGCCTCGTGCTCCGGGCGACGCGCCTGAAGCTCCTCGGACCGGCGCAGGGCGTCCGCGAACCGCTGCTGCAGCCGGTCCAGTTCGCGTTCGTCGTCCAGCGTTCGCCGGGCCGCGGCCTGCCGGCTTTCGGCCCCGGCCAGGCCGTATTCGGCGATCTCCAGCCGCTCGCGGGCGGCCGAGCGGCCGATCGCCGCCCACTGCAGGACGGCCGCGGCCAGGCCCGGGTCACCGGGCTGCTGCTCCGGCAGCGGCCAGTCGCCCGCTGACTCGCCCGCGGCCTGCGCCATCCGGTGGGCGAGGGCGAGGAGCCGCTCGTCACCGGCCCGCACCCGCTGTTCCGCGGCGCGCCGCCGCTCGGCGAGCCTGTCCTCCACGGCGGCGAAGCGCCGGGTGTCGAAGAGCCGCCCGAGGAGCTTGCCGCGTGCTTCGGCGTCGGCCCGCAGGAAGCGCGCGAAGTCGCCCTGCGGGAGCAGCACGACCTGGCAGAACTGGTCGCGGCTCATCCCGACGAGCTGGGTGATCTCCTCACCGATCTCCTGATGCGACTTGCTCAGCGCCTGCCACTCGCCGCGCTCGCTGTCGTACTGGCGCAGCAGGCTCTGGGCCCGTTCGGTGACGAAGCCCGTACCCCGCGTCTTGGGCCGCGGCTGAGCGGGGCGGCGGGTGAGCTCCAGACGCCGTCCGGCGACGGTCAGTTCGAGGCGGACCTCGGTGGGCGTATTGGCCTGGGCATGGTCGCTGCGCAACGATGCGCCCGGGCTCTGCCGCGCTCCCGGTACGGCGCCGTACAGCGCGAAGCAGACGGCGTCGAGCACGGACGTCTTGCCCGCGCCGGTCGGCCCGTGGAGCAGGAAGATACCGGCACTGGAGAGCGCGTCGAAGTCGACTTCCTGCGTGGCTCCGAACGGTCCGAAGGCGGTGACGGCCAGTCGGTGCAGCCTCACCCGGCCACCTCGCGCACGCCCGCTTCGACCCGTACGTCGTCGAAGGCGCCCCGCAGCACCGTGCGCTCCTGGTCGTCGGGCCCGCTGCCGCCGCGTACATGGGCCACGAAGTCCTCCGCGATCTGCTGGTCGCTGCGGCCGCGCAATCGCTGGGCGTACGAGGCGAGCGTCTCCTCGCCGGTGCGCCGCGGTTCGAACACGAGGCTGAGGGTGTGCGGGAACCGTTCGGCCATCCGTGCCATCGGCTCGGCGGGACGCACCGGATCGGTCAAGGTTGCTTCCACGAAAGACTCCTCGTGGCGCACGAGCGCCGGATCCTCGAGGAGGTCCTCGAGGGTGCCGCGCAGCCTGGCCAGCGGCCTGGGGCGGGGACAGTCGATGCGCTCGGCCGCGATGCCGCCCTCGGCGTCGATGTCGACGAGCCACATGGTCTTGCGGTGGTGGGTCTCGGAGAAGGAGTAGGCCAGCGGCGATCCCGAGTAGCGCACGCGCTCGGTAATGGTCTGGCAGCCGTGCAGATGGCCGAGGGCGACGTAGTCCACGCCCTGGAAGACCCCCGCGGGCACGGCGGCGACCCCGCCGACGGTGATGTCCCGTTCGCTGTCGCTCTCCTCACCGCCCGCGACGAAGGCATGGGCGAGGACCACGGACCGGGTGCCCTGCGGCCGGGCGGCCAGGTCGTCCCGTACGCGCCGCATGGCCGCGGCGAGCACACTCTCGTGTCTGGCCTTGTCCGACTTGAACTCGTCCTTGACCAGCGCCGGTTCGAGATACGGCAGTCCGTAGAAGGCGACCTCACCATGGGCGTCCGCCAGCAGTACGGGAGTGGCGCAACCTGCCGGGTCGGTCCGCAGATGGATACCGGCCCGCTCGATGAGTCCTGCGCCGACGCCGAGCCGACGCGCCGAGTCATGGTTCCCGGAGATCATCACGGTCGGTACGGATGCGGCCGCGAGCCGGTGCAGTGCCTGGTCGAACAGCTCGACGGCGGCGAGCGGCGGGACGGCCCGGTCGTACACGTCTCCCGCGACCAGCACCGCGTCCACGTCCCGCGCGCGCACCGTCGCCACCAGGTGGTCGAGGAACGCGGCCTGGGCGTCGAGCATGCTCACCCGGTGGAACGACCGCCCCAGGTGCCAGTCCGACGTATGCAGGAATCTCATGATCCAGGAGCGTATCGGTGGGGTCGGACATCGCGGGTGGCTTCAGGCATCTGCGTACGCCTCGCCACCGAGCTCCAACTCCGCTGTACCGGCCGTGGCATCGGCGAGCCACGCCCGGAAGTCGTCCACGCCGGCGCCGGGCAGGGCGAGCTCGATCGTGACGGCTTCGCCGTACCGGACCTCGCGCACCTGTCGGCCGGTCGCCCGCAGATCGTTCTCGAGCTTGCCCGCGCGCTGGTGGTCGACCGTGACGGAGGCCAGCCGGAAGCGCTGCCGGGTGATCGTGCCGCGCGCGTCCAGTGCCTCACCGACCACTCCCCCGTAGGCCCTGATCAGTCCGCCCGCGCCGAGTTTCACTCCGCCGTAGTACCGGGTGACGACAGCTACGACATACCGGACTTCCCGCCTCAGGAGCATCTGCAGCATCGGCACGCCCGCCGTCCCACCCGGCTCACCGTCGTCGCTCGCCTTCTGCACGGCGGCATCGGCTCCGATGACATACGCGGAACAGTTGTGCGTGGCGGTCGGATGCTCCTTGCGGATGCGGGCGATGAACGCCTGCGCCTCCTGTTCGGTCGCGGCGGGGGCGAGCGCACAGATGAAGCGCGATCGGTTGATCTCGGTCTCGTGGACGCCCTCGCCTGCGACTGTCCGGTACTGCTCCTGCATCCCGCCACCCTATGCGGCGGCCGGAGCGGAATTCTCCGCCAGGTGGGCCGGTTGTTCCCTGGCATGTACGCAGACGCAGAGACGATCCGCCGCATCCTGACCTCCACCGGCGACACCTGGGCGGTGGTGGGCCTGTCCAGCAACGAGTCGCGGGCGGCGTACGGCGTGGCCGATGCGCTCCAGCGCTACGGCAAGCGCATCGTGCCGGTGCACCCGAAGGCGGAGACGGTCCACGGTGAGCAGGGGTACGCGAAACTCGCAGACATCCCGTTCGAGGTGGATGTGGTGGACGTCTTCGTCAACTCCCACCTCGCGGGTCCGATCGCCGACGAGGCTGTCGAGATCGGCGCGAAGGCGGTCTGGTTCCAGCTGGGGGTGATCGATGTCGGGGCGTACGCACGCACGCGTGAGGCCGGTGTCGACATGGTGATGGACCGCTGCCCCGCGATCGAGATCCCCCGGCTGGGCTGAGCGCCACC
This sequence comes from Streptomyces sp. NPDC002889, assembly GCF_042888425.1. Taxonomy (NCBI): domain Bacteria; kingdom Bacillati; phylum Actinomycetota; class Actinomycetes; order Kitasatosporales; family Streptomycetaceae; genus Streptomyces; species Streptomyces sp. NPDC002889. The sequence goes on along the minus strand of NZ_JBIAPT010000014.1, from coordinate 59,596 downwards.
GCTCGCCCCCGCAGGTCAGATGCCGAGGCCCTCGATGACCACGGCACCCGGCAGTGCGGCGAAGGCCTTCCCGGGCACGATCAGCTTGCCCCGCCTGCGGCCGCTGCCGACGAGGACCCATTCCGCGTCGATCACGGCGGAGTCCACCAGCAGCGGCCAGTCGGCGGGCAGCCCGATCGGGGTGATGCCTCCGTACTCCATGCCGCTCTCGCCGGTGGCGGTGTCCATTGCCGCGAACGAGGCCTTGCGGGCGCCCAGTTGCTTGCGTACGGCACCGTTGACGTCGACGCGCGTGTGGGACAGGACCAGGCAGCCGGCCAGTGTCGTCCCGCCGCCGCGCCTGCCCACGACGATGACACAGTTCGCCGACTGCTCGAGCAGATCCTGTCCGTAGTGCTCGACGAAGACGGCGGTGTCGGCGATCTCCGGGTCGGTGTCGACGTAGATCAGCTGCTCGGCGGGGATGTCACCGCTCCAGGCGCGCACGGCGGCGGCGACCGGTGCGGTGAGCTCGTCGAGGCAGTCGGGGGCAGGCGTGGCGTCGTCGAAGTTTCCGATGGGTGCGCGCATGGTCGCACGCTAACAGCCCCGCCGCAGCAGGTGATCGTCCCTCTCAGCGGACGGGCGGCACCGAGACCGCCATCGTCATCTCGACCGTTTCCTCGCCGTCGTTGCGGTAGGCGTGCGGGACGTTGGCCTCGAAGGTCGCCGAGGTGCCGGCCGGCACGGTGTGGGACCGGCCGTCGACGACGAGGGTCAGCACACCGGCGGTGACGTGCAGCAGTTCGGTGGTTCCGTCGGGGTGCGGGTCGGAGGCGCTGCCGTCGCCCGGCATCAGCCGCCATCCCCACATCTCCAGCGGTCCGCCGCGCTCACTGCCGACCAGGAGGGTGGTGTAGCTGCCGGTGGACGTGGACCACATGCGCACGGCCTGGTCCGCGGGGACAAGGCGGACCTGGGAGCCCTGCTCGTAGTCGAGGAGCGTGGTGATGCTGACGCCGAGGGCGTCGGCGAGCTTCACCGTGGTGCCCACACTCGGGTTCGTGCGGGCCTGCTCGATCTGGATGATCATGCCCCGGCTGACGCCCGCGCGGGCGGCGAGGGCATCCAGCGTGAAACCCCGCTCGCCACGCCAGTGCTTGAGGTTGCGCGCGAGCGACTGCGTGAGCTGGTCGAGATCCGACACATTCCGTCCAATATTCTGGATGACATAGTCCAACAGACTGCACTACGGTGTGCTGTACTCAATCGTTCACTGCACTGTACTGCGAGGCACGCCATGACCGCACTGTTCGCCCTGGCCACCAGCCTGCTCTGGGGGCTGGCCGACTTCGGCGGCGGGCTGCTGACGCGACGCACCCCGGCACTCACCGTCGTGGTCGTCTCGCAGTCGATCGCGGTACTGGTGCTCGGGACGATCGTCGTGGCCACCGGCGGGTTCGCCGAGGCGGGCCCGCAGCTCTGGTACGCCGTGGCGGCGGGCGCCGTCGGCCCGGTGGCGATGCTCTGCTTCTACAAGGCACTCGCGCTCGGCCCGATGGGAGTCGTCTCACCGCTCGGGTCGCTCGGTGTAGCCGTACCGGTCGGCGTGGGCCTGATCCTGGGCGAGCGGCCGGGGCTGCTGCAGTTCGCGGGCATCGCGGTGGCCGTGGCCGGCATCGTGCTCGCCGGCGGCCCGGAGCTGCGCGGCGCACCCGTACAGCGGCAGGCGGTCATCATGACCCTGGTCGCCGCCTTCGGATTCGGTGCGGTGCTCGCCCTGATCGCCGAGGCCTCGACCACCCTCACCGGCCTGTTCCTCGCACTGTTCGTGCAGCGCGTCACCAATGTCGCGGTGGGAGGCGCCGCGCTGTACGTGTCGGTACGGCGCGGTGCGCGGGCGCTGCCCGAGGCCGGCGGTCCGAAGGCGATCCTGGCCGCGCTGCCCGCCCTCGCCTTCGTGGGCCTGGCCGATGTCGCGGCGAACGGCACGTACTCCATCGCAGCCCAGACCGGTCCGGTCACGGTCGCGGCCGTGCTCGCCAACCTCTACCCGGTGGTCACGGCGCTTGCCGCCCTGCTCGTTCTCAAGGAGCGGCTGCGTACGGTCCAGGCGGCCGGTGCCGGACTCGCACTCGTCGGCACCGTCATGCTGGCCACCGGCTGATCAGCTCTCCTCGAGCTGGGCGAGCGCCACGAGCTGCTCGGGAGTGACCCCCTCGGGGATCGGCCGGGGAGCCGGCGTGCGCAGCGGGGGCTGCCAGCCGCGCTCCTCGTCCCAGCTGCGTACGACGCGGGCCGGCGCTCCCGCCACCACCGAGTGGTCGGGAACCTCGCCCCGAACCACCGCGCCCGCGGCTACCACCACATTGCGGCCGAGCCGCGCGCCCGGCAGGATCACCGCGCCGGTCCCCAGCCAGCAGCCCGGACCGATCTCCACCGGGTCGGTGCGCGGCCACTGCCTGCCGACGGGCTCGTGCGGATCGTCGTAACTGTGGTTGGTCGAGGTGATGTAGACGTACGGCCCGCAGTAGGTGTTCGAGCCGATGGTCACGCGGGTGTCGGCGATGACATGGCTGCCGCGTCCGAGAACCACGCCGTCGCCCAGGGTCAGGATCGGGTCGCAACCGAGGTCCAGACCCGGCATCATCCCGGCCGTCAGGGTCACCTGCTCGGCGATGATGCAGTGGTCACCGAGTTCGATCCAGGCCTCGCCGAAGACGGTGCCCTGCGGAAAGGCGAGCCGGGTGCCGGGGCCGAGGCGCCGGAAGCGCAGCCGCCCCGGGTGCTCGGCGGTGACGGCGCCCGCCTCCTGGACCCAGCGCCATCCGAGGTGGACGGCGCGCGCGAGAACGCGCCGGCCCCATGCGGTCGGCGATGGGAACGTGTTTCGGTTCTTCGGCACCCGCACACGGTAGTCGCCCCCGCACGACGGGCCCGGCGCCGCATGCTGTGATCTTCACCCCACCCCACCGGACCCCACCTCACCGCGGGCAGGGTGGCTCGCTTACCGTGCTCGTACGCGTGAGTGGTGATCACCAGGGAGACGGCATGGCTGAGCGGGCGTTGGTTTCAGGTGTGGGCGGCAGGGAGCCGAAGGTCGATCCGCAGGCCTTCACGGCGCCGACGTCCGTGTTGATGGGCGAGGTGACCCTGGCCGCCGGGTCGAGCGTCTGGTACCAGAGCGTCCTGCGCGCCGACTGCGGTCCGATCGTGATCGGGGCGGACAGCAACATCCAGGACAACTGCACGGTGCACAGCGACCCCGGCTTCCCGGTCACCGTCGGCGAGCGGGTCTCGGTCGGTCACAACGCCGTGCTGCACGGCTGCACCGTCGAGGACGACGTACTGGTCGGCATGGGCGCGACCGTCCTCAACGGCGCACACATCGGCGCGGGATCGCTGATCGCGGCGCAGGCACTGGTACCGCAGGGCATGCAGGTGCCGCAGGGCTCGCTGGTCGCGGGCGTTCCCGCGAAGGTCAGGCGGGAGCTGACCGCCGAGGAGCTCGAGGGCATCAGGCTGAACGCGGCGGTCTACGTGGACCTGTCCCGGGAACACCGCGCGGCACACACGGACTGAGCAGCGGCGCACACGGACCGCGCGGCGAGTCCGGCCGGGGATCAGTCGGCGGCGGGCACGGGCTCCGGCTCGGCCGCCGTCGCCGGCTGCTCTGCGGAGGCCTGCGCGGCCGCCTTCTTGGCCCGGTTCTTGAGGATCAGCATCGAAGTGACACCGATCAGCAGCGCGAGGACCAGCCCCAGCCAGGAGAACCGCTTGAGCCACGCCTCGGCGACGATGCCGACGGAGTAGATGACGGCGGTCGTGCCGCCCGCCCACAGGATTCCGCCGAAGACATTGGCGATGGCGAACTTCCAGTACGGCATCCTCAGCACGCCCGCCAGCGGGCCCGCGAAGATCCGCAGCAGAGCGACGAAGCGGCCGAAGAACACGGCCCACATGCCCCACTTCTCGAAGGAACGCTCCGCCATGGCGATCTGCGGCTCGCCGAAGTGCTTGGGGAACTTTCCGCCGAGCCAGGCCAGCAGGGGGCGGCCCCCCTTGCGGCCGATGGCGTAGCCGATCGAGTCGCCGATGATCGCGCCCGCCGAGGCGCATGCGCCGAGGATGTACGGGTTGATGTCGCCGTGCTGGGAGGCGAGCAGCGCCGAGCTGACAAGGACGATCTCACCCGGAAGCGGGATGCCGAGGCTCTCGAGGCCGATCACCACACCCACCAGAAGGTAGATGCTGATCGCAGGGACGTTCTCGAGCCACTCCTGGACGTGCAAGACCGCATCCTCCCGACATCTCATGGGCAAACGGCCCGCCGTTTCAATGCACCCCCGTCGGCGCACCCCGGGCAGCCTACCTGGTCGCACGACGGTCGGCCGGGCGCTGCGCAGAGCCATCTGCGGGCTGCTCGGCCGCGGGGCCTTGGTCTCTCCGACCGGCCGCCCAAGGTGCCGGCGGGGTGCAGGAGGCCGCCCCGTCACCTCGGGGGTGTCGGGGCGGCCCGGTCTGTGCGCGCCGCGGTCAGCTGTTGGGGCGCAGGGTCCACACGATGGTCATCTCGCCCGTCACGGCGCCGTCCTCACGCTGGATGGCGATGTTCACCGGGAACTCGGGGCGCTCCCCCGCGTCCAGTTCCTTGATGACGTCGGCGACCGAGCGACCGAGCGTGGCGGTGGCCGTCACGATGCCCATGGCCAGCTTCTTGTAACCGATCTCGGCCTTGACGGCGAGCGGTACCGCGCGCGAAAGCTGGTCGCCGAAGGCGGCGAGGACGATGGCGCCGCTCGCGGACTCGGCGAGCGTGAACATCGCTCCGGCGTGCGGTCCACCGACGTGGTTGTGGAAGTCGGCCTGGTCCGGCATACGGACGACCGCACGCTCGGCGGTGGTCTCCAGGAACTCCAGGTTGAGGGTCCGGGCCATGGGGACGGTGGCAGCGAGCATCTCGCCGACGGACATCTGATCAGCGCTCATGACGGCTATGTTACCCATGAGTAGCCGCGCTTGGGAATCCCTCTGCGGGGGCGGCCGTGGATCCGGTCATGGTGCACCTCTATCGTTACGGGCCATGTGGCCAGGAGAGCAGCCGCCCGGGGGCGAGCAGAACCCGCAGAACCAGAACCCGTACCAGCAGCAGGGGTACCAACAGCCCAACCCGTACCAGCAGCAGGGGTACCAACAGCCCAACCCTTACCCGCAGCAGGGCTACCAGCAGCCGACAGCTCCGCAGTACGCGGTGCCCGGTCAGATGCCCGGAGCGCCGCAGCCGCCGAACGACGACCGGAAGAAGACGACGATCGTCGCCATCGTCGCCGCGACGGCCGTGGTCGCCGCCGCTGTCGTCACCGGCGTGATCGTGCTCAAGGACGACGACAAGGGCGCCTCGGACAAGGGCGGACAGGCCACGGCGTCCAAGACGCCCCCGGCGAAGGAGACTTCACCCTCACCGACCGCGAACCCGCGCGGCGGTGAGGGCGCCAAGCCGACCATCGAAGGCTGGAAGGTCGTCACCAACCCCAAGCACGGCACGCAGTTCGACGTTCCGGCCGAGTGGGAGGTCCAGGGGTCGGGCACGAGCACCTTCTTCGAGGACGAGAAGAAGGGCGACGGCACCCCGGTCGTCGTCATGTCGGCACCGGCGCACTACAAGAGCAAGTGGTGCACGATCGACACCGACAAGGACGGCACCGTCGAGGAGTTCGGCCTGGGCTCGGTCGGCACCAAGGGCGGCAAGGGCGCCAAGGACACGGCGAACGCCGCGTACAACGAGGCCGGCAACTGGGTCTGGGCCGGATACGCCCAGACAGAGCCCAAGGGCACGGTCAAGGTCACCAAGTCCGTGGACTACACCACCAAGTCCGGGCTCAAGGGCAGCGTGTCAACGGCCAAGGCTCCCGGCGTCAAGAAGAAGAACAAGTGCTCGACGGACGGCAAGGCGGTCGCGTTCTCCTTCAAGAATTCCAAGGGTGACTTCGCCAGCTGGGTCTTCTTCGGTCACACAGGCATCCCCGACGAGATCCCGGACACGACCATCCAGAAGATCCTGAGCACGGTGCGCCTGGTCGAACCCACGGCCCCCTGACCGGCGGGCGCCCACCGGCAACGGCCGGGTGGCGGTGACGGACGACGATCACGATCCGTCACCGCAGCGCCCGCTCAGCCCACGCTGAACGCCCCGTCCGGCGGCTCGGGTGACGCCACCGCGTGCGCGTCCTCGACCGCCGCCGCATCGCCCACCAGCCGTGCGAGCGCACTGCCGTGCTCCACGCGCGCCGGGAACGCGTCGGATGCCGTTCGACGGGCCAGGGCCGCCGTGTCGATCGGGGCCCGGGACGCCAGCAGCACCGCGTTGCCGAAGCGGCGGCCCCGCAGCACTCCCGGTTCCGCTATCAGGGCCAGCTCGGTGAAGACCTCGGCGAAGGTGGCCAGTTGGGAGCGGAGGAAGGTGAACGGCGCGCCGTCCGCGAGGTTGGCCGCGTAGATGCCCGTCGGTCGCAGTACGCGCTGCGCGGCGCGGGCGTAGGCCAGCGTCGTGAGAGGCGCCGGGACCCGCGAGCCGCCGAAGACGTCCGCGATCAGCACGTCCGCCGAGGACGGCGGCGCGGATTCCACCCAGGCCCTCGCATCCGCCGCGTGGACCGTGATGCCCGCGTCCGCGGGGAGCGGGAGATGCTCGGCGACGAGCGCGAGCAGGCCGTGGTCCACCTCGACCACGTCCTGGCGCGAGCCCGGCCGGGTGGCCGCCACATAACGGGCCAGCGTGAGCGCCCCGCCCCCGAGGTGCAGCACATCCAGCGGCGCGTCCTCCTCGGCCGCGCAGTCGACGACATGGGCGAGCCTGCGCGCGTACTCGAATTCGAGGTGCGTGGGCTCGTCCAGGTCGACGTACGACTGCGGCGCACCGTCGACGGTCAGCAGCCAGGCCCGCTCCCGGTCCACGTCGGGCATGAGCTTGGCGGTGCCGCCGTCGACGGCCCGCAGGACGGGGATCTGCTCGTTCACCGTCTCATTGTGCCTGCGGGGAACCCCTCACAGCAGGGCGGTGACCGTCCCGGCCCCTACCGTGCGCCCGCCCTCGCGGATCGCGAAGCCGAGGCCCGGCTCCAGCGGTATGTCACGTCCGAGCTCCACGGTCAGTGTGACCGTGTCACCCGGCCGCGCCACGGCCGTCTCGCCGAGGTCGATGTCACCGACGACGTCCGCGGTGCGGATGTAGAACTGCGGCCGGTATCCGGTGGAGACCGGGGTGGTCCGGCCGCCCTCGCGCGCGGAGAGGACGTAGACCCGCGCCGTGAAGCGCCGGCGGGGCTCGACGCTGCCGGGCGCGGCCACCACATGCCCTCGCCGTATAGCGTCGCGCGGCATTCCGCGCAGCAGCAGCGCCACGCTGTCCCCCGCCTCGGCGGACTCCATCGGCTTGCCGAAGGTCTCCAGCCCGGTGACCGTGCTCATCTGCGGACCGGCGTCCGCACCGAGCACCTGCACACGATCACCGACCCGTACGGTGCCGCGCTCGACGGCTCCGGTGACGACCGTGCCGCGTCCGGTGATGGTGAGCACGTTCTCCACCGACAGCAGGAAGGGCGCGTTCGTGTACCGGACAGGCATGGGTACATACGTGTCCACGGCGTCGAGCAGGGCCTCGACCGCCGCGGTCCAGCGCGGGTCGCCCTGTAGCGCCCTCAGCCCCGACACCCTGACGACGGGCGCCGCCTCCCCGCCGTATCCATGGGCGGTGAGCAGCTCCCGGACCTCGAGCTCGACCAGGTCGGTGAGCTCGTCGTCCCCGGCGTCCGCCTTGTTCAGGGCGACGACGATGTGGTCGACGCCCACCTGGCGGGCGAGCAGGACGTGCTCTGCGGTCTGCGGCATGACGCCGTCGAGCGCGGAGACGACGAGGATCGCCCCGTCCAGCTGCGCGGCACCGGTGACCATGTTCTTGACGTAGTCGGCGTGGCCCGGCATGTCCACATGCGCGTAATGACGGGTCTCGGTCTCGTACTCGACGTGCGCGATGTTGATGGTGATGCCCCGCTCGGCCTCCTCGGGCGCCCGGTCGATCCGGTCGAAGGAGACGTACGAGGTGCCACTGCCGGCGCGCTCGCTGAGAACCTTGGTGATGGCGGCGGTCAGGGTGGTCTTGCCGTGGTCGACGTGGCCCATGGTGCCGATGTTCAGGTGCGGCTTGGTCCGCACGTATGCCGTCTTGGGCATGACTGGGATGGTTCCTTCCCGGAACTCGAAGCGTGTGGTGGACCCCTGGGCCTTGCCGACCCTCCCCCTGTGGGGTCCGCCGGACGATCCGGGAAGGGTCAGCTTCGGGCGCCGTCGAAGGGCGCTGCGGCAACGGCTGCTGCGGCGGGTGCCGCGGCCGTCGCGGGGAACGCGGCAGCCTTCGGCGCGTCCGCGACTGCGGACGGCGCTGCGAGGAAGGCGTACCGGAACATGTCGCTGATCATCGCTCACGGCCCGGGCGGCGTCGAACGGTTTTCCCGGTGCGGGAGTTCAGGTCACACCCGTCACAGGTGCTTGAGCGCCTCGCGTACGGACAGAGGTGAGAGCCTGTCACGGGATCCGGCGACGAAGTCCCGCACCGCCTGCGGGTCGGTCTTCGCGTATTCGCGCAGGGCCCAGCCGATCGCCTTGCGGACCAAGAAGTCCGGGTGGCCGGCGCGGCGCAGGCAGTAGCCGAAGAGCCGCTCGGCGTCGGTCGTCTCCTTGCGGCGCAGCTGGTGCAGGAGAGCCGTACGCGAGACCCAGAGGTTCTCGTCGTCGATCCAGGCGTCCATGTCGGCTGTCAGCACGGGGTCGGCGGCCACCAGGGGGCCGACGACATGCACGGCGAGCGTGTCGACGGTGTCCCACCAGGGGGCCGCTTCGACGAGGCGCCGGGCGACGGGCAGAAAGCCCGACGAGCAGCGCCCGACATGGCGGCGCAGGTAGTCGGACGCGAAGTAGTGGTACTCACGCTCGGGCAGTTCCCAGCAGCGCAGGGCGATCGCGGCGCAGTCCGCCTCGCCCGGCCGGCCGGTCCCCGCGAGGACGGTCCGGGACAGCGCGCGGCGCTCCGGTGTGGGGATGCCGAGGAAAGGTGCGACGTCCTTCATGTACGCGGCGGCCCGCACGGCCCTGGCCGCGTCCGCCCCGGTGGGGTACACGGCGGTGAGCCGTTCCATGACCGTGTCGGCAAGATGGCTGCGCGGGCCGGCGTACTTCATGGAGCCCACATTACGGCGATCACATGCCCGGGTCGGTTACTCTCCCCGGATGCTCGACCCCGTCCCCAGGCCGGCATCCGGTCTTGCCGTCCGCTGCTCCAGAGCGCTGTTCTCGCCGTGGTCCCGGCTGTCGCTGCTCGTGATGGTGCTGGCCGCCGCGGTGGTGACGGTGGTGCTGTACGAGCCGCAGCGGCTGCTCTCGGCGGGCTGGCCGCCCCAGGTGAGCGGTCCGGCCGCGGTGGTGCTGTTCGGTGTGGGCTACGGCGTGTGCACGGCGGCGTTCGTGCCGCGCCCCCTGCTGAATCTGGCGGCGGGCGCGCTGTTCGGCTCGCAGGCCGGTCTGGTCTCGGCGATCGCGGGGACGGTGCTGGGGGCCGGTATCGCCTTCGCGCTGGGCAGGCTGCTGGGACAGGACGCGCTGCGGCCCCTGCTGCGGGGGCGCTGGCTGAAGGCCGCCGACGGGCAGCTGAGCCGCCACGGCTTCCGTTCGATGCTGGCCGTCCGGCTGTTCCCGGGTGTCCCGTTCGCCGCGGCCAACTACTGCGCAGCGGTGTCCCGGATGGGCTGCCTGCCCTTCCTCCTGGCGACGGGTATCGGCTCCGTGCCGAACACGGCGGCGTACGTCGTCGCGGGCAGCAGCGCGGCGTCCCCGACCTCACCGGTGTTCCTCGCCGCGACGGGCTTCATCGTGGTGTCCGCCCTGGCCGCGGTCGCGGTCGCGTGGGCCAAGCGCCACCGCCTGCGCAGCGCCTGACCCACGACGGCGGGCAGGGTCCGCGACCCTTGTGCCGGGGTCGCGGCCCCGGCCCTAGATCGCCTCCAGGACGGTGGCGTTGGCGAGGCCGCCGGCCTCGCACATCGTCTGGAGGCCGTAGCGCGCGCCGCGCAGGCGCATCGCGTGGACCAGGGTGGTCATCAGGCGGGTGCCGCTCGCGCCGAGGGGGTGGCCGAGGGCGAGGGCGCCCCCGTGCACATTGACCTTGGCGGGATCGGCGCCGGTCTCCTGGAGCCAGGCCAGCACCACGCTCGCGAACGCCTCGTTCACCTCGAACAGATCGATGTCGTCGAGCGCGAGGCCGGCTTTCGCGAGGACCTTCTCGGTCGCCGGCAGCACCCCCGTGAGCATCAGCAGGGGATCGGATCCGGTGACGGCGAAGCTGTGCAGCCGGGCGAGGGGGCGCAGACCCAGCCGCTCTGCGGCCTCGCCGGATGTGATCAGTACGGCGGAGGCGCCGTCGTTGACCGGGCTGCTGTTGCCCGCCGTGACCGACCACTCGATCTGCGGGAACCGCTCGGCGAAGACGGGGTCCTCGAACGAGGGCCGCAGCCCGGCGAGAATCGCGGCCGTCGTGTCCGCCCGTACGCTTTCGTCCCGCGTCAGGCCGCCGATGGGCGCGACTTCGGCGTCGAACAGCCCGTCCGCCCAGGTCCGTGCCGCGCGCTGGTGTGAATCCACCGCGAACCGGTCCATCGCCTCGCGATCGATGGACCACTTGGCGGCGATGAGTTCGGCGCTGATCCCCTGCGGCACCAGTCCCTCCGGGTAGCGTGCGGCGACCCCCGGCCCGAAGGGGTCCACGCCCGCCGGCACGTTGGACCACATCGGTACGCGGCTCATGGACTCGACGCCGCAGGCGATGACGGCGTCGTACACGCCCGCCATCACGCCCTGCGCCGCGAAGTGCACGGCCTGTTGCGAGGAGCCGCACTGGCGGTCGACGGTGGTGGCAGGCACGGAGTCGGGGAACCCGGCGCCCAGCCAGGCGTACCGCGTGGTGTTCATGGCCTGCTCACCGACCTGGTCGACGGTCCCGCCGATCACGTCGTCGATCAGGGCCGGATCGACTCCGCTCCGTTCGACGAGGGCTCGCAGGGTGTGGGACAGCAGCTCGGTCGGGTGGAATCCCGCCAGGGTTCCGGTCTCCTTGCCCTTCCCGATCGGTGTGCGGACTGCTTCGACGATGACGGCGTCACGCATGGAGCGCGCCTCCTCGCTACGGGTGAGTTGGAAATCTGAACTCGCTTACTACCCAACAGTAGCCATGTAAGTTGGGAATTCAAACCCTCGGAGGGAACAAAGCCCGAAGCCCGCCGGTCGCCGGTCGGCGGTCGGCGGTCGGCGGTCGGCGGTCGGCGGTCGGGGCCATCGCCCCCGCCTGCCGTCGGAGCCGGTATCCCGACAGGCAGTGCGCGAGGGAGCGGATCATGGGCATCGGGCGCCCGGACCCGAGGCTCGCGACCAGGCATTCGCCCGCCGCCTCGAAGTCGCCCGGCACACCGTCGAGCGGGGGCGCGCAGAGACATGGATGCGCCGGCTCGTGGCCGGGCTCCAGGCAGCCCATCAAGGCCTGATCGGCGGGGCGTCGGCAGACCCGGACCCGAACAAGCCGGGACCACAGGTCACTTGAGGGCGCTCAGGACGCGGATGGAGTGACGTGCCGCCCCGGCACCGGCACCGGCCGGATCTCCGCGAGCGGCGCAGCGTTGATCTTGTGCTGCTCCCCCGGGCGACAGCCCGCTCGTGGACCGTTCATCCGATGACGCTACGCTGCCACGCGACGGACGCATGATCGCGGCCCGCACCGTATCTTCCAACCTGACCAGCACGGGGATGGCTTAGCTTTCATGTCGTGGTTCGAATCATTCATCCTCGGGCTCGTGCAGGGGCTGACCGAGTTCCTTCCGATCTCCTCCAGCGCGCATCTGCGGCTCACCGCGGCATTCGCCGGCTGGCACGACCCGGGTGCCGCGTTCACCGCGATCACGCAGATCGGCACGGAGACGGCCGTTCTCATCTATTTCCGCAAGGACATCGCACGGATCATCTCCGCGTGGTTCCGCTCGCTCACCGACAGGGAGATGCGCCGCGACCATGACGCGCAGATGGGCTGGCTGGTGATCATCGGCTCGATCCCGATCGGTGTGCTCGGAGTCACGCTCAAGGACCAGATCGAGGGCCCGTTCCGCGATCTGCGGCTCATCGCAACCACGCTGATCGTCATGGGCCTTGTGCTCGGCATCGCGGACCGGCTGGCCGCGCGCGACGAGGACGGCGGCAAGCACCGCGCGGTCAAGGAGCGCAAGTCGCTCCAGGAGTTGAGCGTGCGGGACGGTCTGATCTACGGCGTCTGCCAGGCGATGGCGCTGATCCCCGGTGTCTCGCGGTCCGGTGCGACGATCAGCGGCGGTCTGCTGATGGGCTACACCCGTGAGGCGGCGGCACGTTACTCGTTCCTGCTGGCGATCCCCGCCGTGCTGGCGTCCGGGCTCTTCGAACTCAAGGACGCGGGCGAGGGTGGCCATGTTTCCTGGGGGCCCACGATCTTCGCGACGATCATCGCCTTCGGTGTCGGCTACGCGGTGATCGCCTGGTTCATGAAATACATCACCACGAAGAGCTTCATGCCGTTCGTGATCTACCGAGTGCTGCTGGGTATCGCGCTGTTCGTGCTGGTCGGCACGGATGTGCTGAGCCCCCACGCCGGCGATTCGGCCCAGTGAGGCCCACCGGCCGACGGCTTCGTGGTGGAGACGCTGTCACAGGGAGGCCTTAGCCTTGTGCCATGTCCGCCTTTCCCAGCGAGTCCGTTTCCGCGTTGTCCGCCGCCGAACTGAACGCCCGGATCCGTGAGCTGTGGGCCGACGGGGAGCTGCCGGAGGACCGGCGCCCGGAGTACGAGGCGCTGGTGGTGGAGTGGGCCGCCGCGGCACGCGAGGACGTAGAGCCCGCCGCGTAGCCTCCGGCTGCCACGGCCCAGCTTCGGGCTGCACTTTCGGCTGCCCCCGTGCACCCTGGGGTTATGGCCTGGCAGGCTCCGATCGTGGTGCATCCGCCGTCTCCGGAAGGCGGGCGGCCCGTCACCGTGCGCGGTGAGATCGTCGGACTGGCACGCAGCGACAAGGACCTCGTGGAGTTCCTGCGGAGGGCCGGTCTCGAGGACGCCGACATGATCCTCGACGATCCACACCTGGTGGAGTGGCGCGGCGGGAGCGCCCACCAGGGGTACGCCGCCTTAGGTCCCCTCGCACGTGCGAGGGGACCGGCAGATGTCCGCGCTCGGCTAGCCTGAGTGCACGATGAACCGTTTGACCACGCCATGGGGCGCGTTCGACCTCGCCCGCTTCCCCGAGGACCCCCGGGACACGCTCCGCGCCTGGGACGCCGCCGACGAGTATCTGCTGCGGCATCTGCAGGGCACCGAGGACGCGCCGCCGACAGATCTGACCGGTGCGGTGAGCGTCGTCGGCGACCGCTGGGGCGCACTGGTCACCGCGCTCGCCGCGCGCCGTCCGGCCCGGCCGGAGCACCCTGTCGTACAGATCACGGACTCCTACCTCGGCCAGCAGGCGACCCGCGCCAATCTTGAGCGGGGCGGCATCACCGCGGACCGCGTACGGCTGCTGTCGGCCAGGGACACACCGCCGGAGCGGATCGACGTCCTGCTGGTGCGGGTGCCCAAGAGCCTGGCGCTGTTGGAGGACCAGTTGCACCGGCTCGCTCCGGCCGTCCACGAGAGCACCGTCGTCGTGGGCACCGGCATGGTCAGCGAGATCCACACCTCCACCCTCAAACTCTTCGAGCGGATCATCGGGCCGACCAGGACGTCCCTGGCGGCCAAGAAGGCCCGGCTCATCCTCTGCACTCCGGACACCGGGCTCGTCCGCACGCCGAGCCCGTGGCCGCTCCGGTACGCCCTGCCCGCCGACATCGGCACGCTCGCGGGCCGCACGGTCACCAACCACGCCGGCATCTTCTGCGCCGAGCGCCTGGACATCGGCACCCGCTTCTTCCTGCGGAGCCTGCCGCGCCGGCACGGCCCGGAGCGGGTCGTGGACCTGGGCTGCGGCAACGGCGTGGTCGGCACCGCCGTGGCGATGGCCAACCCCGAGGCCGAGGTGACGTTCGTCGACGAGTCGTTCTCCGCCGTGGCATCGGCCGAGGCCACCTTCCACGACAACGCACCCGCCGCCCAGGCCGAGTTCCTGGTCGGCGACGGCCTGTCCGCGCTCGCGGACGGGTCGGCGGACCTGGTTCTCAACAATCCGCCGTTCCACTCGCACCGGGCGACGACCGACACAACGGCCCGGCGGATGTTCGCCGATGCACGCCGGGTTCTGCGGCCCGGTGGCGAGCTGTGGGTCATCGGCAACCGCCACCTCGGCTACCACGTACGGCTGCGCCGGCTCTTCGGGAACTGCGAAGTCGTCGCCGCCGACCCGAAGTTCGTGGTTCTGCGCGCGGTCAGGAAGTGAGCGTCAGCCGCTCACCCCGCGGCTCTGCCATTCCGTGTAAGGGACGCGGCTGAGCTCGCGTACGTCCCCGAGCGTGCCCCACTCGTCCTTGCCGAGCCGCGACAGCGGTGCCAGCCTGGTCACTTCGGGGTGCCTGTCCACCATGACCTCCTCGCTGACCGCGGCATGCACCACCCTGCCGAACACGACGGTCGAGTCTCCAAGGCGCACGGTGCTGTGCAGTTCGCACTCCAGAGCGACCGGTGAGGCCGCGACCCGCGGCGGCTTCACCCGCAGGCTCGACTCCCTTTCGACGCCGACCGTGTCGAACTCACTGATGCCGCGCGGGAAGTCGGTGGCGGTCGCGTTGATCTGCTCGAACAGCGATTCGGGCGCGAAGTTGACCACAAAGGCTCCGGTGTCCTCGATGTTGCGCAGGGAGTCCTTGCGCCCCACCGACGTGAACTGGACCACCGGCGGCTGAACGCACGAGATGGTGAAGAAGGAGTGCGGGGCGAGATTGTCGGTGCCTTCGGCCGATGTGGTGGAGATCCAGGCGATCGGCCGTGGCACGACGGTGGCGGTCATCAGCCGGTAGAAGGTGTTCCGGTCACAGTGGACGGGGTCGAAATCGATGCGCATGGCGACCAGTATCCACGCAGGCCGCGGGCGAAATCCCCGGCCCGGACGGCTTGTTCCACGCCGCCCACCACCCCCGTGACCCGCGAGCGCCCGCACGGGACGGTCCGCGCGCGGTCGGCGCCTTCGCCGCTCCGCGCACCCGCCGACCGCGCACCGGTACCGGCGCCGTGACAACAACGACGTCCGGCGGAGCCTGTCGCCGCCCGACGCCTACGCCTTCCCGAACGGACACGACGGCGTGCACGGCTCTTGGCGTGTCATGCCGCCTGCCCCGACACTGTGCCGATGACGCAGCGTGTGGATCTCGCGACCGTGATGGACCGGCTGGCCATCGACGAGGTGGTCACCGGTTACGCGGTGGCCGTGGACGACGGCGACTGGGGTGCCTACCGTGCCCTGTTCACCCCTGAGGGGCGCGCCGACTACCGCGGCTCCGGCGGTATCGAGGGCCCGGCGGCACAGATCGCCGAGTGGCTCGCGAAGGCGATGGGGCTGTTCCCGGTGCGCCAGCACCTGATCGTCAACCGGCAGCTGCGCCTCCAGGACCTCGGGGGCTATCCGGGTGATCGCGCCGAGGTGCGGGCGGACTACATCAATCCGATGCGGACGGAGTCCGGAGAGGACTTCGTCTCGGGCGGGCGATACACGTTCGGTCTGCTGCGTACGGACGCCGGCTGGCGACTGAGCTCGGTGGCGATCCAGGAGAAATGGCGCCGCGCGGGTGGGGGCCTCGGCGACGGCTGAGGCGCGCGGCGAACTGCGGGACGGGCGAGGCGCCCTGTCCCCGGCCGCGTCCTTCCCGCACACTGGTGGTGAACGGGCTCGTGGATCTCGGGCTGCTCTTGACCCGCGGTCCTTCGGCCTTGCCGGCGGCGGGCGGCCCGGCCGGCCCTGCGAGGCGGGACGAGGAGGCGCGGCATGCGGATTCCGGTCGGCCGGCCGGCGCGACAGCGGTGGCGCGGGCGGTCGGAGCGGCTGCTGGAGTCCTCCGGGACACGCAGCGCGGCAGCGGTCGTGGCCGGTGCGCTGCCGGCACTCGCCTTTCCGGAGCCGTCGCTGTGGTGGTTCGCCTACGTCGCTCTGATGCCATGGCTGCTGCTGGTGCGCAGCGCGCCCACCGGGCGGCGGGCAGCGGTCGAGGGCTGGCTGGGCGGCATCGGGTTCGTGATCGCGGTGCATCACTGGCTGTTGCCGAGCCTGCATGTCTTCCTGCTGGTGATCGCCGCGCTGCTCGGGCTGATGTGGGCGCCATGGGGCGTGCTGGTGCGGACGATGCTCGGCGGGACGCCGTCGGCGGCCCGCGCGACCGCCGCCCTCGCCGTGGTCCCCTCGGGCTGGCTCATGATCGAACTTGTGCGGTCCTGGGAGGGCCTGGGCGGCCCCTGGGGACTGCTCGGCGCCAGCCAGTGGGAGGTGACGCCTGCCCTGCGTCTCGCGTCGGTGGGCGGCGTCTGGCTGGTGAGCCTCCTCGTGCTGACGGTGAACACCGCGGGCGTGATGCTGGTGGCGGTGCGCGGGGCGCGGACTCCCGCGGTGGCCGGCACGGTGGTGTGCGGTCTGGCCGTGACATCGGCGTGGATGTGGGCACCGCAGCCGCGGGAGGCCGGGACCGTCCGGATCGCGGTCGTACAGCCGGGAGTCGTGGACGGCATGGACAGCGTCGAGCGGCGCTTCGACCGTGGTGAGGAGCTGACGCGGCGGCTGCGCGGCAGCCAACCGGATCTGGTGGTCTGGGGCGAGAGCAGCGTGGGCGCGGATCTGCGGCAGCGTCCCGATCTCGCGGGGCGGCTCGCGGCACTCGCCCGTAGGGTCGGTGCCGGGGTGCTGGTGAACGTGGACGCCAGGAGCGAGGGCACGTCCGGGCAGGCCGGCATCTACAAGAGTTCCGTGCTCGTGGGTCCGAAGGGCCCGACCGGGGACCGCTACGACAAGATGCGGCTCATCCCGTTCGGCGAGTACATCCCGGCCCGTGCCGTGCTGGGCTGGGCGACGTCGGTGGGCAAGGCGGCGGGCGAGGACCGGTTGCGGGGCGACACTCCGGTGGTGATGACGCTGCCGCCCGGCGACCGGGAGGGCGGCCCGCGCGGGCTGCGGCTGGGGCCGCTCGTGTGCTTCGAGTCGGCGTTCCCCGACATGAGCCGGCAGCTGAGCAGGGACGGCGCACAGGTGCTGATCGCCCAGTCGGCGACCTCGTCGTTCCAGGGGAGCTGGGCCCCGGAGCAGCACGCCTCGCTGGCGGCGCTGCGGGCGGCCGAGAGCGGCCGGCCAATGGTGCACGCCACCCTCACCGGGGTCAGCGCGGTGTACGGGCCGGGCGGCCGGCAGGTGGGCGAGCGGATGGGCACGGACGGCAGCGGTGCGCTCGTCTACGAGGTCCCGCTGGCACGCGGTACAACGCTGTACGTCACCTATGGGGATTGGGCCGTCTACGGCGCGGTGGCCGTGCTCGCGGGCCTGTGTGCCACCGGGGCGGCGCGCCGGCTCAGGCGCCCGGACGGGCCGTCCCGGAGTGCTCCAGGGCTCGCTGAACCACCCGTTCGCACAGCTGATGGGTCTCCAGCGCGTCCCGCGCGCTGAGCAGCTTGCCCGCGCGTACGGCGTCGAGGAATACGTGCACCGCCTGTTCGATGCCACGCTGGCGGGCGACCGGCACCCAGTCCCCGCGCCGCCGGACGCTCGGCTGGCCCTTGTGGTCCACGATCTCGGCGAGATTGCGGACCTCGCGCTTGGAGTCCTGTCCGGACACTTCGAGGATCTCCTCGGTGGAGCCGCTCATCCGGTTCATCATCCCGATCGCGGTGAAGCCGTCCCCGGAGAGCTGGAGCACGACATGGTGCATCAGGCCGTCGACGATCCGTGCCTGTACGTCGGTGTGCTCCACGGGTCCCGGCAGCAGGAAGCGCAGGGTGTCGACGACATGGATGAAGTCGTCCAGGACGAGGGTGCGCGGGTCCTCGGCCAGCCCGACGCGGTTCTTCTGCATCAGGATCAGTTCGCGCGGGTGCTCCAGGCACTGGGCGTAGCCGGGGGCGAGACGGCGGTTGAAGCCGACGGCGAGGCTGGTGCCCCGCTCCTCGGCCAGCGCCACCAGCCGCTCGGAATCGGCGAGTTCGTAGGCGAGGGGCTTGTCGACGTACGTGGCGACGCCCGCCTCGAGGAGCCGGGTGACGATCTCGGGGTGGGCAGAGGTGGAGGCGTGCACGAAGGCCGCGTCCAGGCCCTGGGCGATGAGGGATTCGAGGTCGGTGTGGCGGCGGGCGGCAGGGATGTGATGGGTATCGGCGACCCGGGCGAGGGTTGCGGGTGTACGGGTCTGCAGGTGCAGTTCGGCCCCGGGCACGGTGGTGAGGACGGGCAGATAGGCCTTCTGCGCGATGTCGCCGAGCCCGATGCAGCCGACCTTCACAGGGGCCTCCCTCATTGCTGTGCCGGTAGTTCCCGGTGCGCGTCCTTCGCTCCGGCAGCATACGTGCGCTGCGGCGGCCGCCAGTCGGCGATGGAGTCGAAGGTACGCAGCACCAGGCCGGGGCCGAGCCGGGAGGCGGCGGACATCAGGGTGTTGCGTGCGGCGACGGCCGGGGGGCTGCTCAGCGCCATCAGCCGGGAGACCCGGGC
This sequence comes from Streptomyces sp. NPDC002889, assembly GCF_042888425.1. Taxonomy (NCBI): domain Bacteria; kingdom Bacillati; phylum Actinomycetota; class Actinomycetes; order Kitasatosporales; family Streptomycetaceae; genus Streptomyces; species Streptomyces sp. NPDC002889. Next base: position 40,895 of record NZ_JBIAPT010000014.1, on the reverse strand, counting down.
GGACTTGCGGACGATCGCCGAGGTGCGTGGGAGGCGTTCGGCGCCGTACACGGCGAGGCAGCCGCCGAGGTCGCCGCGCGGGGCCGCGTGATGAGCAAGGACGATCGCGTCCTCGATTGCCTGATTGCCGCCCTGACCGAGGGTGGGCGCCATGGCGTGGGCGGCGTCGCCGATCAGCGCGGTCCGGCCGCGGTGGAAGGCCGGCAGCGGTTCGATGATGTGGTGGACGTCGTTGCGCAGCACCCCGTCGGGTTCGGCGGCGGCGATGATCGACGGGATGGGGTCGTGCCAATCGCCGAACCGGCGCAGCAGTTCGGCCTTCTCGTCGTCCGCGGCATGACTCCCGGCGGGCGCGACGGCGGCCCCATAGGCGTAGATCCGGCCGTCCTTCAGCGGCTGGGTGCCCCACAGCAGTCCGGCGCCCCAGGTCTCATGAGGCTCGAAGGGCTTGTCGGGTGCGGGAACGACGACGCGCCACGTGGTGAATCCGGCGTAGGTCGGGCCGGGATGGCCGGGGAAGAGGGCGTGGCGTACTGCTGAGTGGACCCCGTCCGCGCCGACCACGAGGTCTGCCTCGAGCTCGCCGTCCGGTGTGGCGACGCGGGCCGCGCGACCGTCGGCGACACCGGGGTCGGTGAGCTGGGCCGGGCTGCCTGTGCGGACGGCGCCGGCGGACAGCCGGGAGGCGAGAGCGTCGATGAGGATGGCGCGGTGGACGAGCACCAAAGGACCGCCGAACCGTTCGGCCGCGGCGGCACTGCTGGTCAGGGCGAGCCGGCGGCCGCCGGGGGTGCGCATGCTGCCGTCGCCCTGCCAGGCGGCCAGGCCCCGGATCTCGTCGCCGAGGCCGATGACGTCGAGGGCGCGCTGGGCGTTGGGGGCGAGTGCGATACCGGCGCCGACGGGCTCCAGCGAGGGGGCACGTTCCAGGACGGTGACATGCCAGCCGCTCCGATGCAGGGCTACCGCGGCGGTCAGTCCGCCGATTCCGCTGCCGATGACGACGGCGTGGGCTGCGGCGCGTGGTGCGGGCATGGCTGCTCCTCGAAGTCGAACTACACCTGTAGTGACCTCCACACCGTACTACAGCCGTAGTTCGCGCGATAGGTTGTGCTCATGACCGCACGCACCACCGCCGGGGACACCCCCCGCGCCGAACTGATCGCCGATGCCGCACTGCGGCTCCTCGCCGAGCGCGGGATGCGCGGGCTGACCCATCGCGCGGTCGACGAGACGGCCGGGCTTCCGCAGGGCTCGACGTCCAACCACGCCCGCACCCGTCAGGCACTGCTCGAGACGGCAGTGCGGCGGCTGGCCGAGCGCGAGGCGGCCGTACTGGCCGTGGAGGAACTGCCGGCGGCGCTCGACGGCCGGGGCGGTCTCGACGGTCGTGGCGATCTCGGGGGCGACATCCTCGATGGACTCGCCCTCGCCCTGCACCGGTACCTGACCGCCCACCGCGAACTCCTCATCGCCCGCTACGAGCTGGCGTTGGAGGCGAGCCGGCGGCCGGAGCTGCGGACGTTCTACGACCAGGCCGGCAGCCGGTTCCGAGGCCCGCTCAACGCACTGATGGCGGCGGCGGGATCACCCGAACCGGAGCGCCACTCACTGTCGTTGATCGCGTGGTGCGAGGGCCTGATGTTCTCCTGCGCCGTGGGCTCCTACCACTCCGCCGTCCCCAGCCGCGACGAACTGCGTACCGGATTCGACGAGCTGCTGCGCGGCATGCTCGGCCCACGAGCCGGACAGGGAAGATAAGCGCTGGCGGCAGGCGGGGCGGTGCCACAAGATGGCGGTCATGACAACTGATGATCGCCCCGAGCCGTCCACCACCGCCGCCGAACGCGACATGCTGGAGGGCTGGTTGGAGTACCACCGCGAGACCCTGATCCTGAAATGCGCCGGCCTGAGCGACGAGGAGCTGCGGACGGCATCGGTGCCGCCGTCCGCGCTCACGCTGATGGGCCTCGTCCGCCATCTCGCGGACGTCGAGCGCTACTGGTTCCGCGAGATCATGACCGGCCAGGACATCGCGGCCCTGTACTACAGCGAGGAGGACCCGGACGGGGACTTCCGCGTCACGGACGAGAACACATGGGCGCAGACGCACGAGACCTGGCGCGCCGAGGTCGCCGCGGCCCGTGAGGCCGTCGCTCACATCGGTCTCGACGACCTGAGCGGCGCGAAGAGCTCCAGCGGCAAGTCCTTCAGTCTGCGCTGGATCATCACGCACATGATCGAGGAGTACGCCCGTCACAACGGCCACGCGGACCTCCTGCGCGAGCGGATCGACGGCGCCACCGGCGAGTGACCGCGCCCGCCTGACGTCCGGCATCACCCGTGCGGGCCATTCTCGGCCTGTCCGGGTGAAGAACGCACCGGGCACACAGCAGAGTTACGCGGGTGCACCGATCAAAGATCACAGCGAGAGTAATGGTGGGGATGGCGGCGGCCTGGGCCGCGACCGGCTGCGTGTCGGTCGAGGCGCGGCCAGGTCCCGTATCGCCGTCGGCACCCAGCGCGCGGCCGGGGCAGGCGGGGGATCCGCAGATCGTGCAGGGCCCGGCTCGTGAGGCTCTCGAAGCGGCGCTTCCGGACCCGTCCCCCGCGCCCACGCCGCCGCCGGCCCGCAGGGCGGCGACCTCACCTCCACCGCCGCATGAGCCTGCCGACGAGCCGCGGGCCCCACGGGTGCCGGATGTACGCCGGCCCGCCGTGCCCTCCGTTCCCCCGGTGCCGGCCGTCGGCCGGGACGTCTGCGCGCTGGGCGAGGGATACGGCGGCTGGCGGCCGGACAGCCCCGGGGCCAGGATCTGCCGGGACGCCTACGGGGGTTGACGTCAGGTGGCGCCCGACGCGTCAGGGTGCGTCCAGCGAGCGCTCCAGCCGGTCGATCGCGGTCCGGATGCCGCTTGCGTATCCGTCGTCCGTCAGGGCGCCCGTCGCCGTTCGCGCCAGGTCCAGATGGACCCGCGCCGTCTCCGGACGGTTCAGCTTCACATAGTCGGCGGCGAGGTTGAGATGGAGCGAGGGGTAGAAGGCCCGCATCGCGGGCGCCTGCTGGTGCCGGGCCAGCCGCTCCTCACTCAGCCCGTCGGCCGCCGACAGGGCCCGTAGATCCCAGGCCAGCTCGTCGCCAGGGTCGTCCTGGGTGTCGGCCATGTAGTGGGCCAGGGTGCAGCGGTGCAGGGGATCCCCGCTCTCGCCGATCTCCGACCACAGCACCGCGAAGCGATTGCGCGCCTCCTCACGGTCCCCGCCGTGCAGCAGCATGATCGCTTGCCCGATCCGGGTCATGACGGCGTCCTCCGACGCCTCCTGCTGCTCCATCACTGCGGCCTCCCACATCAGAACGGCGATTGCGCTCCCCCGTGGTCCGACGCTAGCCGCCGGTCCTGGCAATCCCGGACAGGCTCGGGCGCGGGCCCGAGCCTGTCAGCCGGGTGCGCGAATGCGCTCAGCCCAGGTCGGGGATCCGCCAGTCGATCGGGGCATGGCCCTGCGCCGTGACCGCCTCGTTGATCTGGGTGAAGGGGCGGGAACCGAAGAACTTCTTCGCCGACAGCGGCGAGGGGTGCGCACCCTTGACGACGACGTGCCGCTCCTCGTCGATGAGCGGCAGCTTCTTCTGCGCGTAGTTGCCCCACAGGACGAACACGGCCGGGTCGGGCCGCGAGGCGAGCGCGCGGATCACCGCATCGGTAACCTTCTCCCACCCCTTGCCCTTGTGGGAGTTCGCCTCACCGGCGCGGACCGTCAGCACGGCGTTGAGCAGCAGGACGCCCTGCTCGGCCCACGGCATCAGATAGCCGTTGTCCGGGACGGGGTGGCCGAGCTCGGCCTGCATCTCCTTGTAGATGTTGCGCAGGGAGGGCGGGGTCTTGACGCCCGGCCGCACCGAGAAGCAGAGACCGTGCCCCTGCCCCTCTCCGTGATACGGGTCCTGGCCGAGGATGAGCACCTTCACCCGGTCGTACGGGGTGGCCTCGAGGGCGGCGAAGACCTCGGCCCGGGGAGGGTAGACCGGACCGTTCGCCCGCTCCTTCTCGACGAACTCGATGAGCTCCTTGAAGTACGGCTTCTGCAGCTCTTCGCCGAGGACGCCGCGCCAGGACTCGGGCAGCATGTCGGTGTCGGTCACGTCAACAACCTCCGGTAAGGGATCAGTTCCGAGATCTCGTCTCCGAGATCTCAGAACCTACCCGCGGCCACTGACAATCGTGGCTACCAGCTGGCCTTGCGGTACAGCTCCCACATCATCATGATCGTCTGCGGGTCGGTCGAGCGCTCGCCGCCGCCGATCTCCTCGCTGGCCGCCACATACAGCTTGCCCTGCCACACCGGCAGCAGCCGGACGTCGTCGGCGAGGATCTTCTGGGCCCGCTCGAACTGCGAGGTGACCGCGCCGCGGTCGCTCTCACGCCGGGACTGCGGCAGCAGCTGTTCGGTGATCACGGGGCTCTCGTACGGGGTGCCCAGCACGTTCTTGGGGCCGACGAACGGAGCGACGAAGTTGTCCGGGTCGGGGAAGTCGGGGAACCAGCCGCGGCCGAAGACCGGGTAGTCACCCTTCTTGTAGCCCTCCTGGAACTCCTGCCACGGCTTGCCCTGGATGGTGATCTTGAACAGACCCGAGGCGTCCAGCTGCCGCTTGAGCTCGGCGAACTCCGGAGCGGTGGCGGAGCCGTAGCGGTCGGTGGTGTACCAGAAGGTCAGGGGCACCTTCCCGGTGATGCCCGCCGCCTCGAGGATCTCCCGCGCCTTGGTCACATTGGGTTCACCGAAGCGGTCGAAGAACTCGGTGGTGTGCCCGGCGATGCCCTTGGGGACCATGGAGTACAGCGGCTCGGCCGTGCCCTGGTAGACCTTGTTGACGAGCGCGCCGCGGTCGAGGACCTGGGCGATCGCCCTGCGCACGGCGAGCTTGCCGGCGAACGGGTCCTTGGGGTTGAAGACGAGGTAGCGGATGTCGGCGCCGACCGTCTCGACAAGCTGGAGGTGGTCGTTCTCGGGGCGCTTCTCCTGCAGTTCGACGACCTCCTCCGCGGTCAGACCGCGGTTGATCGCGTCGATCTGCTTCTTCTTCAGGGCTCCCATCATGACGTCGGAGTCCTGGTAGTAGCGGATGGTGACCGCATCGTTCCGGACCTTCGCGAAGCCCTTGTACTTGCCGAACTTCGTCAGCTCGGCGCGCTCGCCCTTGGAGTACGAGTCCATGAGGTACGGCCCGGAGCCGGTGAGCTTGCCGTCCTCGCGCAGCTTGTCGGCCGGGTACTCCGACGGCGGGACGAGCGACATGGCGGGCGTGGCGAGGATGAACGGGAACGTGGCGTCGGGCTTGTTCAGGCGGAACGTGATGGTGCGGTCACCGGTCGTGTCGACCTTGTCGAGAGAGCCGAGCAGACCGTTGGGGCCACCCTGTACGTCGATCTTCCGGATGCGGTCGATGGAGTGCTTGACGGCAGCCGCGTCCAGCTTGTCGCCGTTGGAGAAGGTCAGGCCCTCGCGGAGCTTGCACTCGAATATCTGATTGCTGGTGTCCGTGAACCGGCAGCCCTCGGCGGCGTCCGGCTGCGGAGTGGTGCTCCCGGTCGGGAAACTCACCAGCGTCTGGAAGACATTCCGGTACAACTCCCATGAACCGTCCCAGGCAGCGGCCGGATCGAGAGTGGTCGGCTCACTCATCGTACCGACGGCTATCTTCTGCTCGCGGTCGGCTTCCTCGTCGGAGAAGAGGCCGCATCCCGCCAGCAGAGACATGGACGCTAGGGCTGCAGCGGCCTGCAGACAGGTCCGGTTGAACACGTGCACGCTCCTCGTTCAGCCATGAGTCGGCCGACCTTACCGCAGCGCCCCACCGGGTCAAGCCATGAGCCCGGCGGGGCACTTGGATCATTCAGGAACAAACCGGCTCAGATGGGCCGGTGGTGTCAGTGGACACCCGCATTGAGGAAGATACCGCCATCCACGACCAGCGTCTGGCCCGTGACCCAGCCCGACTGGTCGGAGGTGAGGAAAGCGGCCGCGCCACCGATGTCCGACGGCACTCCGAGCCGGCCCAGCGGGTAGGCCGCCGCGGCCTCCGCTTCCCGGCCCTCGTACAGGGCCTCGGCGAACTTGGTCTTGATCACCGCAGGAGCGATCGCATTGACCCGGACCCCCGGCGCCATCTCGTGCGCGAGCTGGAGGGTCAGATTGACCATGGCCGCCTTGCTCATGCCGTAGGCGCCGATGAAGGGCGAGGCGGAGACGCCGGCGACCGATGCGATGTTCACGATCGCACCGCCGTTCTCCTTCTGCCATGCCTTCCAGGTCTGCTGGGCGAAGCCGAGCGCCGAGATCACATTCGTCTCGTACACCTTGCGCGCCACACCGAGGTCGAGCTCGGCGATGGGCCCGAAGACCGGATTCGTCCCGGCGTTGTTGATCAGGAAGTCCACCCGCCCGAAGGCGTCCATCGCGGCCTCGACCGCGGCGGCCTGGTGAGCCTCGTCGTGGGCCTTGCCCGCGACAGCGATCACCCGGTCGGCGCCGAGCTTTTCCACCGCTTCCTTGAGGGCTTCCTCACCGCGCCCGGTGATGACCACCCGGTCGCCACGGGCGACGAGCGCCTCGGCGATGCCGTATCCGATGCCGCGGCTCGCGCCCGTGACCAGCGCGACCTTTCCGCTGTCCACGATCTGTGCAGTCATGTTCGTCGTACCCCGATTCAGTTGAGCGGGCCGCCGGCCACGTACAGGACCTGGCCCGAGACGAAGCCTGCGTCCTCGCCCGTGAAGAAGGCGATGGCGTTGGCGATGTCCTCGGGCCTGCCGACGCGCTGGACCGGGATCTGGGTGGCGGCGGCGGCCTGGAAGTCCTCGAAGCCCATACCGACGCGGGCGGCCGTCTGGGCCGTCATCTCGGTGACGATGAAGCCGGGGGCGACGGCGTTGGCGGTGATGCCGAACTTGCCGAGCTCCTTGGCGAGGGTCTTGGTGAAGCCCTGCAGACCGGCCTTGACCGCGGAGTAGTTGGCCTGGCCCCGGTTGCCGAGCGCGGAGGACGAGGAGAGCGACACGATCCGGCCGAAGCCCGCGTCCACCATGTGCTTCTGGACGGCCTTCGCCATCAGGAACGCGCCCTTGAGGTGGACGTTGATCACGGTGTCCCAGTCGGACTCGCTCATCTTGAACAGCAGGTTGTCGCGGAGCACGCCCGCGTTGTTCACCAGGATCGTCGGCGCGCCGAGCTCGGCCGCGACCCGCGCCACCGCCGCCTCCACCTGGGCACTGTCGGACACGTCGCAGCCGACGGCCAGGGCGCTGCCGCCGGCCGCGGTGATCTGCTCGACCGTGTCCTTGCAGGCCGCCTCGTCGAGGTCGAGTACGGCCACGGCGCGGCCCTCCGCCGCCAGCCGTACGGCGGTCGCTGCGCCAATGCCCCGCGCCGCCCCGGTCACGATGGCGACACGCTGCTCGGTGGTCGACATGCTGGTTCTCCTCGCCCTTGAAGTCCTTGAAGCCCTTGTTGCCCTGGCTTGCAACGGTGGAATCCTCTGCCGGTGGCCGCTCACGGCTCGCTCACTGAGCAACCGCTTAGTACCTTCGGCAGACGTGACGCTAGAAGCCCTGGCACTCGGTGTCAACGCCGCCAGGGCTGCCCGGCGCATGTCACACCGCATACGGCCCCTTCTCAGCGCACGAGCACATCGAGCAGACGCTCGACCTCGGCCTCGGGATCCGCTGTCAGGCCGGTGTGGACCGGGCTCGGCTGGACCACCGTCGAGCGGGGTGCGATAAGCCAGCGGAAGCGCCGTCCGGCGTCGTCGCGCGCCGCCTGGCCGGCGTCCTCGCCGCCCCGGCAGACCCCTTCGACGGCGTGCAGCGCCGCCCGTACCCCGGTCACGTCCGCCTGCGGGTCGAGCGCCGTCAGTTTGGCCTCGTCCAGATGGGTACGGGCGGCCACGAACGCCTTGGCCCGGCAGTAGAGCACCACACCCGCGTTGAAGAACTCGCCGCGCTCGACGCGGGGCACGACGCGCAGCACCGCGTACTCGAAGACGTCACGGTCGCTCACTGGTCGCTGTCCTTAGTGCTCTGCTTGGTCGCGTGGGGCCAGGGGGTCGCCTGCTCGGTCAGCCAGCCCGGAGCCTGCGACGGCTTGCGCTCGGTCCGCGGCCCGAGGCTGATGCGCTCATGGATGGTCGCCGCACGGGGCAGCAGCGCCTCCACGTAGGCCCGGCGCAGGGCATCGGTGGACTCGAAGCCCGGCTCGTCCACCAGCCACTCGTCGGGGACATCCGCCGCGACCTCGGTCAGCATTTGCTCGGTCACCAGCGGCGCGAGCTCGGCGGCGGCCGCATCGACGTCGGGGCCGAAGCGGGCGAGGGCATGGTCGGAGGCGTCGAAGGGCTTCGCGGCGGAGGCGGCGGCACCCGGCCAGTTGTGGTGCCAGATCATCGTGGCACCGTGGTCGATGAGCCACAGGTCCCCGTGCCACACCAGCATGTTGGGGTTGCGCCAGGAGCGGTCCACATTGTTGATCAGCGCGTCGAACCAGACGACCCTGCCCGCCTCGGCCGTATCCACCTCGTACGCGAGCGGATCGAAACCCAGCGAGCCCGGCAGGAAGTCCATGCCGAGGTTCAGTCCGCCGCTGGCCTTCAGCAGCTCCTGGACCTCCTGGTCGGGCTCGGACAGTCCGATGACCGGGTCGAGCTGGATGCTGACCAGCTCCGGCACCCGCAGCCCGAGCCGGCGGGCGAGCTGCCCGCAGACGACCTCGGCGACCAGGGTCTTGCGGCCCTGTCCCGCGCCGGTGAACTTCATGACGTACGTACCGAGATCGTCGGCCTCTACAATTCCAGGCAGTGATCCGCCCTCCCGCAAGGGTGTGACGTAGCGGGTCGCGGTGACTTCTGTGAGCATTTTCCCAAGCTATCGGGCCCAACGTCCGGTCTTCACGAGCAACGGTGCGGACCGAAGCCCACTCCTCCCCCGCAACCTGGGGTGAGCCGGGGACAATCTGGGGAGTTTCGGCTCCGAACCTCACTCTCCTGCTGCCCAGCGGACGTTGGACGACCGGCGCCCACGGCCGCGTTCCCTCGAGGATCACGCAGGCCGACCGACGCCGGTTGCTGCCGGCGAATCCCGACCTCGCCCACGGAGCCACCCGCACCGGGCGCGGCAGCATCATTAGTCGCCACTGCCTGCGGAACGGCGCCTTCACCATCCAGGCCGGGCCGCACATGGCGGCGTCACGGTCGGCGTCGGTGACCGGTTCGCGAAGCGGCCGAACCACGGGTTACGGCTCATCCCTGTCGTCCCCCTCGGCCCGCCCGGGCTCCGACAGTCTGCAGACCTCGCCTCCTTGCCGCGGGCAGACCTGGCCTTCTGCTTCCGTTCAGCCTGGCGCTTCTCGTCCTCAAGCCGCTTGCGGACCTGTTCCGGCTTTTCTCCGAGCTGATCCATGTTCATCTCCGTTCGGGTGCCGAAAGGTCAGATGTGCGGCCGGCGTCACACAGCTCCCCTCCCTCACACACCGCCCTACTGCGCCTTGAGTGAGCGGCCTCCGAAGGGGTAACCGCATGGTGGCCGTGGTAGCAACCGTCGGCCAACCTTGCTGAGAAGCGCACATCCCAAGGAGACAGCCGCCGTGGACACGCTGACTCACACCGAGCCAATAAGCCACCGGGTTCCCGCTGAAGAACGGGTGCGAACATGCCGCCCGGCGATCGCGCGACGGGAGGGGGAGCCGGAAGGCCCTGCGGACGCCGGGCTGGAATGGAACATCGTCCGCAGTGACGATTAGCAACGGGGTCCTGGCTTCTGGAATCCCGGCTGTCTCGACACCTCCGCAGGACGTGGCCGGGGCCGATTGGACTGTTCCCCGACGGCAGGAGGCGCTTCACCCGCAGCCGGGGCCACTGGTCACCGTCGCCCGCGCCGGAGGTGCCGGGTTTGATGCCGAGATCAATGGAATGAACGAAGTCGACCTCGGTGCCGAGTTCACCGAGTTTCTCGGCGACGACCTCCGCCAGGGCGTGGGTGTTGGAGGCTTGAGGGTGCAATTGGTGATCAATGCTTTCACGAGACGTCCGGCACTCCCCTTCGTGGCGGGGTCCGGTGACCGGGTTCAGTGACCGAGCTTCTGCTTCAGTTCGGACTTGTTCATCGAGGAGCGGCCCTTGATGTTGCGCTTCTTTGCCTCCTGGTACAGCTGGTCGTAGGTGGGGCCTTCCGCCCCGCTGTGCGAGCGCTCGCCGCCACGCTTCGACGAGGACTTGTCCTGCGTCGACGTCTTGCTCGCCGTCTTTGACTCCCCCGAGCGGGCCCGTTCCTTGTTCACGGTGCGGGAGGCGATCTCCTTGGCCCGCTTCGTGCTCTCTCCGCGCTGCTCAGCGCTTTCCTTGATGTGCTCGTACTGACGTTCCCGCTTGGGGCTCGAACCTCGAGGCATGACCACTCCTTGAACCAGATGTGGGGATGTGCCACTCACCCTGATGTGCCACTCACCCTGCGCGGCCCCGGACACGGCCGCACATGGTGGTAGGCAAAGCCGGTTCCCCATCCCTCTCCGGTTACACCGACCGCGACCGCGACATGCTGAGCAGGGTCCTCACCGGGCCGGGTCGCCACCCTCTGCAGGCCCCGGTCCTGCTCCCCGCGACCGGGCCTGTCTTTCCGCAGGCCGGAGCGCTGAATCGTCATCGGCTCCTGCCGCCTTTCGCGCCGCCTTTACCGGCGCCGGCCAGGACGTCCGCGACGAGCCGCAAGTCGGAGACCAGTCCCTCCTACACCGGCTCGCGATCGTCGGCACGCAGCACGGCGGACGGGTGGATCGTCGCCACCAGCCCCCTGATCCCCGTATCGGCTTCACCGTCCTCGTCGAGATCGGGCCAGGGCAGCAGGACTCCGCGCTGTTCGGTCACACGGAACGCCGACCCGAGCAGGGCCTTTCCTGCGGTCGCGCCGAGCGCCACGACCACCTCGGGGGACACGAGCCGCAGTTCGGCGAGGAGCCAGGGCCTGCAGGCCGTCATCTCGCGCAGGTTCGGGGCCTTGTGAATACGGCGCTTGCGGCCTTCCGGGACGGTGAACTTGAAGTGCTTGACCGCGTTGGTGACGTACGACCGCTCCGGGTCGATGCCCGCGTCTGCGAGGGCCCGCGCCAGCACCTTCCCGGCCGGGCCTACGAAAGGTCTGCCCTGCCGATCCTCCTGGTCGCCCGGCTGCTCACCCAGGAGCAGTACGCGCGCCCCCGTGTCGCCCTCGCCGAACACGGTCTGCGTCGCGTCCCGGTACAACGGGCATCCGTGACAGTCGGCGGCCGCCTTCCGCAGCCCGGGCAGGCCCGCGCGCCGACCGGGAAGGAACGGCGTGGCGTCGTACGCCTGCCCCTCCCCCACGTCAGGTGCCACGTCAGAGGTTCCGCTCATGACCAGCGTCCCGCCGTACCAGCCTTCGATGTCCGGCAGTTCCGGCACGTCCTCCTCCCAGGGTTTCCAGCCTGGGTACGGCCATGGTCGGGTCAGGGCTCCACATGTCGGCCGGGTACCCCGCGCTGGGCAGCACACCCGCTCCGGGGCTCCCGGATCCGGATGCAGGGCCACCCCCGCAGGCCAGGCCGAGGGGCCTCATGACCTACGTACCGAGATCGTCGACCTCGACGATGCCCGGGAGCGAGCCACCCTCACGCGGGGGCGTGACATAGCGGGATGCTGTGACTTCGGAGAGCATTGCCCCCACAGTAATCCTCGATCATTTGAACAACGCCCAGCGGCAGCCCGTACACCCTCATGAACCGGCCGGAGCAGGGGCCGGCAGTGATGGGAGCCAGCATGACCGGATCGCAGGGGAACACCCGGGCCGTGGCGCGGCGAACGGTCGTCGCCGCGGTGGGCGGGGCCGGTCTCGCCGGAGCGCTGAGCGCGTGCGGCAACGCGGACGACTCGGGCCCGCCCGCGTCGCAGCAGCAGCAGCCGACGGGCGGAACGGCGGACGGGGGTGCGGCCGGCACGGTGCTGGCCAGGACCACCGACATCCCCGAGGGCGGCGGGAAGGTCATCGGCGCTGTGGTGGTCACGCAGCCGCGTGCGGGCGAGTTCAAGGCATTCTCGTCCAAGTGCACGCACCGGGGCTGCGCGGTCAAGGGCATCGCCGACGGCACCATCAACTGCCCGTGCCACAACAGCCGGTTCGACGTGGCGGACGGCAGCGTGAAGGCGGGTCCCGCCACCTCACCGCTGCCGCCCGCCGCGATCACGGTCGAGGGCGAATCGATCAAGCTCGCGTAGGGATCCGAAGCTCGATCGAGCCCGCGCCGCACGGGGGGTGACGCGGGCTCGGTCAGGCACGCGTGGCCCGGCGCTGCCGTTTCCAGCAGGCGAGCACCTCGTCGCTGGTGACGACCGTGGATACCAGTGCCAGCGTGTTGCGGATCATCGCGGGGGTGTAGTCGGCCGGCACCCCCGCGATGGCGTCCGCCACGACGACCGCCGTGTAGCCGAGATTGACCGCGTCGAAGACCGCGTTCGGGACGGCGACGTTCGCCGAGACGCCGGTGACGACGAGGGTGCGGCAGCCCAGATTGCGCAGCAGGGCGTCGACGTCGGTACCGGCGAGGGGCGAGAGCCCGTGCAGCCTGCGTACCACGAGATCCTCGTCGGCGACCTCGATCGGCGGTGCGACACGTACCGCCGTGGAGCCGCTGTGCTGCTGCACCGGAAGCCGGGCGGCGGCCCGGAACAGCCGGGCATTGTGGCTGGCGCCGCGCCCGTCGGGCCGCCGTTCGGCGACGGCGTGCATCACCTGGACGCCTGCTTCGTGGGCGGCCGCCACCAGACGGGCGACATTGTTCAGGGCTCCCGAGGACCGGGCCGCATCGGCCAGTTCGGGCAGGGCGCTGTCCGTTCCGACGACGCCCTGCTGACACTCGACGGTGAGAAGGACCGTGGCGGACGCCTCGAGCTGCTCCGCGAGTTGTTCGTAGGACGGCAAAGGCTCCCCCTGAGATGGATGTCCTGCGGCCGGGACCGGGCGCGCGACAGTATCCGCCATTGCGCGACGGCGGAAGAGCGTCCATGATTTCTGACAATCAGTCAGCTGTCGCCGGAGGAGTCGCAGATGGCCGTCACACAACGCCGGGGCCGTCGCATCATGATGTCGCCCGGCGAGTTGGACGCTTTCCTGACCGAGCAGCGCACCTGCCGGGTGGCGACCGTCTCCACTGACGGCCGGCCGCACGTCGGCGCGCTGTGGTTCGCCTGGGACGGCGATGCGCTGTGGCTGTACTCCATCACGCGCAGCCGCCGCTGGGCCCAGCTGCGCCGCGATCCGCGGATCGCCGTCGTGGTCGACGACGGCGAGGAGTACGGGGAGCTGCGCGGCGCCGAGTTGTCCGGAGCGGCCGTGTTCGTCGGCGAGGCCCCGCGCACCGGCGCCCCCTGCCCCGAACTGGACGTACCGGAGCGCCTGTTCGCCCGGAAGTACTTCGACGTGGACACCATGCCGCACGACGGCCGGCACGCCTGGTTGCGGCTGACCCCCGAGTCCGTCGCGTCCTGGGACTTCCGGAAGCTGTCATTACTCTGAGCCCGCGGCCGTGCGCAGCGCCCGGGCCGCCGCCCTGATGGACGGCCTGCGGTCGGCGTCCGTGCGCCACACCGCGTACACATGACGGCGCATCTGCTGGCGTACGGGTACGAGTGCGACGCCGTCGGGGACGGGGCCACGGCCGAGACGTGGTGCGACGCAGACACCGAGTCCGGCGGCGATCAGGGCCAGCTGGGTGTGGTGCTCGCCCGCCAGATGCCCGATGCGCGGCTCGAACCCCTTGGAGCGCAGGGTGAACACCAGCCAGTCATGACAGAACTCGCCCTCCGGCCAGGAGACCCATTCGTCGTCGGCGAACTCTTCGAGGTCCACCTCCGCCCGGCCGGCCAGCGGATGGTCCTCGGGCATGGCGACATCGGGCACGTCGTCGAGGAGGTGCGCCTGGGCGAGTCCACCGGGGACGGGCAGGCGCTTGTTGCTCCAGTCGAGCACCACCGCGAGGTCGAGGTCGCCCCTGATGACGTCGCGGATGCCCTGCTCGGGCTCGAGCTCGCGTGACTGGACGCGCAGATCGGGGTGGGCCCGGCGCAGTTCGGAGATCGCCGACGGGAACAGGCCGCGGGCCGCTGTCGGGAATGCCCCGATCCTGACTTCGCCGACCACTTGTCCCCGCTGTGCCTCGATGTCGGACTGGGCGAGAGCGACCTGGGACAGGATGCGCGCGGCGTGGTCGGCAAGCAGTTGGCCGGCGTCGGTGAGACGCACCCCGCGGCCGTTCTTGGCCAGCAACCGCTGGCCGACCTCCCTCTCCAGCTTGGCCAGTTGCTGGGAGACCGCCGAGGTCGTGACATGCAGACCCTCAGCGGCGGCGCTCACCGAGCCGTGCCGGGCGAGGGCGTCGAGTGTGCGCAGGCGCTCCAGGTTCAACATGTAAGCAACTCTAAGCTAACAGCTCAATTATTTCTCGCTTGTGCTACGAGGTTGATGCCTGGATCGTGGACGTCATGACCACCGCAACCCCTTCCCGGGCCGGGTCCGGCCACCTCCGCACCACCCGCGCCGACGCCGCGTCGGCCACCTCCTCCCCGGTCGGCCCTCCCCCACGCCGACGCGTCGTCGACTGGCGCATCCGGTTCGCGGCCCTCTCCACGGTGTGGGGATTCAGTTTCCTGTTCATCAAAGTGGGGACGGGGGCGTTCGCACCCTTTCAAGTCACCTTCGGGCGGCTCTTGTTCGGCACCGCGGTGCTGGCCGTCGCCATCGCGGTGCGCAGGGACCGGCTGCCGCGCGGGATGCGCACCTGGGCCCATCTGACGGTCGCGGCGCTCCTGCTCAACGCCTTGCCGTTCTCTCTCTTCGCCTACTCGGAGCTGACGATCCCGTCGACCCTCGCCGGTATCTGCAACGCCACCTCACCGCTGTGGGGCATGGTCCTTTCCCTGGTGGCGCTCTCGGAGGACCGGCCCACCCGGCGGCGGGTCGCCGGGCTCGGCATCGGCTTCCTCGGCGTCCTCACCGTCCTGGGAGCCTGGCAGGGCTTCTCCGGACTGGACGTCGGCGGCACGATGATGGCGCTGCTCGCCTCGCTGTGCTACCCGGTCGGCTGGATCTACGTCCGCCGCACACTGGCCGGGTCCAGCTACTCGAACCTGTCACTGACCGGCGCGCAGCTGGGTCTCGCCACGATCCAACTCGCTGTTGTGACGCCTCTGTTCACCACCTTCCCGAGTTCCTTCCCCCTCGCTCCGCTGCTCGCGGTGCTCGCGCTCGGTACGCTCGGAACGGGCTTCGCCCTGCTGATCCAGTACGGGCTGGTTGTCGAAGTGGGGCCCACGACCGCGCAGATGGTCACGTACTTCATCCCCGTCATCGCCACGGCGGCCGGTGTCGCCCTGCTCGACGAGCAGCTCGGCTGGAACACTCCGGTCGGCGCCCTGATCGTCCTGGCGGGCGCCGCGCTCACCCAGAGCCGGCCCAGGCGGCCCGCGACGCCCTCCGCGGCGGATCAGCCGTAGCTGCGCACCGGCAGCGGGCCGCTCGCCGAGGCCACTGCTTCGGCGAGCGGCTCGATGTCGGACGGCGCCAGGCCCGAGACGGTGAGCCGTACACCCGGGGGCGCGGACATCCGGAACCGCGCCCCGGGTGCCACCGCCCACCCGGCGTTCAGCAGACGCGCCACCGCGCCGGTCTCGTCGGGGACGGGCACCCACACATTCATCCCGCTGCGCCCATGGGCCTCGACGCCCCGCCGCGCGAGCGCCTCGACGAGCGCGTCGCGCCGGGCTCCGTAGGCGCGGGCGACCGCGAGCGGATCGACCGCGTCCGACCTCCACAGCTCGGCGACCGCACACTGCAGCAGCCTGCTGACCCAGCCGGGACCGAGGCTCTGCCGCCCGAGCACCCGGTCCACGGTCACGGCGTCGCCGGTGAGCACGGCGACGCGCAGATCCGGGCCGTACGCCTTGGCGGTGGAGCGTACGAACGCCCAGTGGTCACTCACCCCGGCGAGCGGGTGCAGCGGCTGCTCGACGATGGCGTGGCCGTGGTCGTCCTCGATGAGAACGGCGTGCGGGAACCGCCCAAGGACGGATCGCAGGTGATGGGCGCGCTCGCGGCTCACGGCCGCGCCGGTCGGGTTCTGCGCCCGGTCCGTGACCACGATCGCCCGGGCTCCTGCCGCCAGTGCCCGCTCCACGGCATCCGGGAGCGGGCCCTCGTCGTCGAGGGCCACGGGCAAGGGCCTCAGACCCAGGGCCGACACCAGGTCCAGCAGACTGCCCCACCCCGGGTCCTCGACGGCGACGGCGTCACCGGGCTTGAGATGCGCGGTCAGCACACGTTCGATGGCGTCGAGGGAGCCGGAGGTCGCGGCGAGAGGCCCGGCGGGGACACCGTCGGCATCCATCGCCTCCCGGGCGAGCCGCGCGAAATCGGCGTCCAGGGGCGACTGTCCGTACAGACCGGGCTGCTCGGCATGGTGCCGGGCCGCGGCGGCCAGCGCCTCGTGCAGCGGCGGCAGGAGGGACGGGTCGGGGTTGCCCTCGCCGAGATCCCGCACGCCGGGCGGCGCCTCGACCCTGATGGCACCCCGTGCGGTACTGGCCGGGCGGGGACGGACACGGCTGCCCCTGCGGCCCGCGGTCTCGATGACTCCGCGCTCGCGCAGGGTGCGGTAGGCGGCCGCGACGGTGTTGGGGTTGACACCCAGCTCGGTGGCCAGCTCCCGCATGGGCGGGAGCAGTTGGCCCGGTTCGAGGTCTCCTGAGCCGACGGCGTGTTCGATGCTCGCGGCAATCTCCGATGCACGTCGCCCGACGATCCGATACTCTCCTAGCACAAACAATATTATGCACTAGTGCAATGGAGAGCGCAATGCCGGACCTCCCCGAAGCCTATGAACCGACCGCCCGCACGGAGCCCACCCGCGCCAGGGAGCGCGCGTCGTACGACCGCGAGCTGGTGCACTCGATACTCGACCAGGCCTATGTGTGCCACCTCGGCTTCGTACGGGACGGCGCGCCCGTCGTGCTGCCGACACTTTTCGCCCGCGTGGGCGAGACCCTGTACGTCCACGGCTCCACTGGCTCGCGCCCCCTGCGCATGACGGGCGAGGCGGACCCGGGACTGCCCGTCTGCCTGACGGTGACCCATGTCGACGGCTTGGTCCTCGCACGCTCCGCTTTCCACCACTCGCTCAACTACCGCTCGGTGGTGGTCCACGGCACGGCCCACCAGGTCACGGACCCGGCGGAGAAGCGCACGGCCCTGGACGCCCTCGTCGACCACGCCGTCCCGGGCCGCTCCACGGACTCCCGCCCGGCGAACGCGAAGGAACTTGCAGCCACGGCGGTGGCCCGCCTCGACCTGAGAGAGGTCTCCGCCAAGACCCGCACCGGCGGCCCGAACGACGAGCTCACGGACCTGACGCTGCCGTACTGGGCGGGCGTCATCCCGGTCGCGACCGAGTACGGCGCCGCGATCCCGGCCGCGGACCTGTCGGACGCGACACCCGTCCCCTCGTATCTGACCGGCCGACCCTGACCAGCGTTCCCTCCGCCGTACCGTCGCCGAACGGCACGACGGGTTCACCGGTCCCGACGAACGGTCGGCCCTCAACGGCGGCCACCGGGCGAGGGTCAGCGCCCTGTCCGGTCCGCGCGCCCTCACCCGGGACATCCGGGACCGGGGGCGTACCCCGGTCCCGGATCGTCCACCGCAGGCGCGGCCCTACGCCGGGGCGACGGCCCTGCGCCGCACAGCCGCCCCCCGCGCCTCCGCCACCGCGAGCCCCGTCACCGCCGTCAGCAACAGCAGCGTTCCCGCCACGGTCGCCGCCGTCAGTCGCTCGTCGAGCACCGTCACCGCGATCAGCGCCGCGCTCACCGGCTCCAGGAGCATGATCACGGAGACCGTCGCCGCACGGACCACAGCCGCTCCCGCGAAGTACAGGACGTAGGCCAGCGCCGTCGGCACCGCGGCCACGTACACCAGGAGCCAGACCACCCGCGCCAGGTCCGCCGTGTGCGGCAGCAGCCCTTCCCCGGCGGCCATGGGCAGCAGCCCGGCGCACCCGATCGCGAACGCCCACGCCGTCGTGGACAGCGAGTCGCCGCCGCCCCCTTCGCGCCCCAGCCGGCGTGTCAGCAGCGTGATCGCGGCGTACCCGGCCGCCGACAGCAGCGCCAGCAGCACGCCGGCGGGCCGCACCGCGCCCCCGTCGCCGCCCAGCACCAGCACGGCGAGGCCGGCGAGCGCCCCCGCGACGGCGAGAACTCCGCCGCGCCCGAGCCCCTCCCCCATGGTCAGACGCGCGCCGAGGGCGATGAGTACGGGACCCGCGCCGAGGGTGACGACGGTGCCGACCGCGAGTCCGGTCGCCTCCACGGCGGAGAAGTACGCGCTCTGGAAGACGGTGAGCCCCACGCCCGTACCGACGATGCGCACCAGCCGCCTGCGCCGTGGTTCCGCATCGGCTGCGACGTCACGGCGCCGGCCGCGTACCGCCAGCACACCGAGCAGCAGTACCAGCCCGCCCACGCAGCGCCAGAACGACAGGGCGAGAGGTCCGAGGTCGCTCACCGCGAAGACGAGCGAGGCGGCCGCGCCCGCGGTCCCCCAGGCGGCCCCGGCCAGGATCAGATAAATGAGACTCCGCGCGACGGGCATCTCGACAGGCATGCCGGCAGCAGGAGTTGATGATGGATTCGACACGTGACTTCTCCGTGTGAAGAACAGAAGGGTTGGTCGCTCGGCTCCGTCACGCGGGCAGCGACGAACCGCTCGGGGACAACCCGAGCCCGGTCTTCGTCACAGAAGCACCGCCCGCGCTAAGCGGCAGGCGGCGGAAGTACGGTCGAATGCATGATCGCCACCCTACGTCGTGGGGTTCTGGGCCGACAACTCGCGTCCCGCGGGCGCGCCCTCGCCACCAGCGCTCTCGTGCGTGCTCCGAGGCCCGCCCGACGCGACGGGCCCGGACGGCGCCTTGGGTGCCTGCGACTGCGCGATGAACGCGCCGGCCAGCACGAGCGCACCGCCTGCGATCTGCGGGGCCGACAGATGTTCGCTCAGCAGCACCCACGCCAGCACGGTCGCCACGACCGCCTCGAGGCAGGCCACCACTCCCGCGATCTGCGGCGAGAGCTTACGCACCGAGAGGACTCCGGTGACGTACGCGAGCACGGTCGCGATGAGTACGACCCAGCCGAGCAGCAGCGCCGCGGGCACTGCCGTACCGCTCATGTCCGCGCTGCCGCCCAGCAGCGTCCAGTCCATCGTCCACGGCCGCGCCACGACCGTGAGCACCACCGCGCCGATGACCAGTCCGTAGGCGATGACCCCCAGCGGGTCGGCCGCGTCCTCGTCACCGGCGCCGTGGTCCGCGAGGACGAAGTAGCTGACCTGGCAGCACGCGGCCCCCAGCGCCAGCAGCAGTCCGAGAGCGTCGAAGCCGAGCCCCGACCACACCTCGACGACACAGGCGAGACCGGCGACGGCGAGGACGACACCGACCGCCGCGGCCCGGGTGACGGGCCTGCGCTGGACGAAGCGGATCCAGCCGAGCAGCAGTGCGGGGCCGAGGTATTCGATGAGCAGGGCGACGCCGACGGGAATCCGGGAGATCGCCGCGAAGTAGCAGGCCTGTACTCCCGCCACGGCCAGCAGGCCGAACCCGGCCAGCAGCGCCGGCTTGCGGATGAGCAGATCACGGTGGCGCCAGGCCACCGGCAGCATGATGAGCGCGGAGCCGGCCACCCGCAGCCACACCACATGCAGCGGGTCGAGCCCCGCTTCGATCAGCGGCTTGGCCGCCACACCTGATCCACCGAACGCGAACGCCGAACCCAGGGCGAGTCCCAGGCCGGCGCTCCTTCCCTGAGACGCACGCATGCGCACATCATGGCAGGGGCGAGTCAGGACCGTCACCCCGGTGACGCATGTCGGGATGCGTCGGGGATTCGCCCTGCCGGCAGCCCTGTGTCGATCCCGGCCCGCCGTGGCACCTCGGCGGCCCGGCGCCGGGGGTCCATGGGACACAGGCGAGGACATCGGTGCCCTGGACGCGCACATCGCCGCGAGACCGCGCCCGGGCGCACCGTCCTGACATCGCCTTCCCCCGCAGTCTGACAGTTCATCAGTATTGAATATTCGCACGCCTGCGGCTACGTTCCGCGACACGGTAACCCGACCTGAAGGGGTGGTCGCATGGCCGAAGTCAGCGCGGAGGCACGCATCGAGGCCCCGGCCGGAAAGGTCTGGGCGCAGCTGACGGACTTCACCTCGTACGGCCGCTGGAACGCGACCCACACCAGCTTTCCCCAAGGCGGTCCGGACACACTCGCGGTGGGCGCCACCTTCACGGAGAACATGAAACTGATGGGCTTCCCCGCCGAAGTGACCTGGACCATCGAGGAGCTGGAGTCGGAGCGGGTGTTCGCCATCAGGGGCAAGGGCCCCATGTCCGTCATCGTGGGCACCCGGTACGTACTCATTCCGGACGGGGACGCCACCACGGTCCGTATCGACGGGGAGTTCACCGGCGCCGCGGTCTCTCTGATGGCCGGCAAACTCAAGGACTCGGCGACCGCCGCACTCAACGAGTCGCTGCGCAAGCTGGGCGGCCTGGTCACCTGACTCACACCCCGAGGGCCCCGCGCGGACGCGCGGGGCCCTCGGGGCGTATCGGCTCAGTGCTCGTCGGCGAGGATCAGATACAGCTTCTTGCGGGCCTCGTTGATGACCGCGACGGCCTTCTGCCGCTGCTCGGCACTGCCGGTCTTCCAGACCTGCCCGAACGCCTCCATCAAACCGAATCCGGCCTGCCGGATCTCGTTGACGGTGTCCCAGTCGACGCCGCGCCCGGCCTCTTCCCACGGGGCTTCCGGCCCCGATTCGGCCTCGGTACGCCCGGCATCGGTGAGCGTGAAAAGCTTCTTGCCGCCCTCGCTCTCACTGACGATCAGCCCCTCGTCCTCGAGCAGCTGGAGCGTCGGATAGACCGAGCCCGGGCTGGGCTTCCACGCCCCGCCGCTGCGCTCACCGATCTCCTGGATCATCTCGTAGCCGTGCATCGGCCGGTCCTTCAGCAGAGCCAGGATCGAGGCGCGCACATCGCCGCGCCGCGCCCTGCCCCGGCCACCGCCGCGACCGCGTCCGCCGCCGAAAGGCCCGCCGAACGGCGGTCCCCACGGCCCGAATGCCGCGCGCCGGCCCTCGTACTCGCCACGACCTTGATGGCCGGGCCCGCAGTGCCCTTGCCCCTGACCGTGTTCGTGTCCATGTGAACGCATCGCTACGCTCCTTCCATCGTTGATCTGTCGCGATGCGTCAACGATATATCGGAATGTGTCGCCTGGCAATGGGCGATCGGTCCATCGGCCCCAAATTGGCCTTGGCCTGCGGCTTTGGGCGCCTCTACCGTCGCTGCATGCGGATTCGAATCGTCGACGCCTTCACCGACCGCCCCTTCGCCGGCAACCCCGCCGGAGTCCTGCTGCTGGACTCCGACGGCTTCCCGGACGACTCCTGGCTCCAACACGTCGCAACCGAGGTGAACCTCTCGGAAACCGCGTTCGCCCACCCGCTGCCCGCCGGCGGCGAGGCGGACTGGGCGCTGCGCTGGTTCACCCCGGCCACGGAGGTCGACATGTGCGGCCACGCCACGCTCGCCACAGCCCATGTCCTGCACACCACCGGTACGGCGAGCGGCACGGTCCGCTTCGCGGCGCGCTGCGGCATCCTGACCGCCGCCGCCGACGAGGACGGCACACTCACCCTGGACTTCCCGACCTCGCCGCTCACGCCCGTCGAGATCCCGGACGGCCTGGCCGAGGCACTGGGCGCCGAGGTGGTCACGGCGCACGACACAGGCCCGCACATCGGCGATCTGCTGGCCGAACTGCCCGACGAGTCGGCCGTACGGGGCCTCGACCCCGACTTCGCCGCCCTCGTGGAGCTGTCCGAGCGCGGCATCATCGCCACGGCCGCCGCCGATGACCCCTCGGCCGGCTACGACTTCGTCTCGCGCGGCTTCTTCCCACGGGTCGGCATCGACGAGGACCCGGTCACCGGCAGCGCGCACACGGCACTCGCGCCGTTCTGGTCCGCCCGGCTCGGACACGACGAGCTGACCGGACTGCAGGCCTCGGCCCGCTCCGGACTGGTCCGCACCACACTGCGCGGCGAGCGCACGCTGCTCACCGGCCGGGCCGTGACGGTGATCGACGGCGAGCTGCTCACCGCGCCCTGACCCGGCGATGCACCGATATCGGGTGAGGGGCGTACGGCCTGTGCCGTACGCCCCTCACCCGATGCCACGCAGCCTGCGCCGATACACCCCGCCGCTCTCACGGCGTGGGCAGCCACCCGACCTTCCCGGCCAGCAGCCCGTAACCGACGAACGCGACGATGTCGAGCAGCGCATGGGCCGCGACCAGCGGCCCGACCCGCCCCCACCGCCGGTACAGCAGCACGAAGACGACGCCCATCACCATGTTGCCGACGAAACCACCGATGCCCTGGTAGAGGTGGTACGAGCCCCGCAGCGCCGCACTGGCCGCCAGAGCGGCCATCGGTGTCCACCCCAGCTGGTCCAGCCGGCGCAGCAGATACCCGACGACGATCACTTCCTCCACCACGGAGTTCTGGATCGCCGAGAGGATCAGCACCGGGTACTTCCACCACACCTCGGGCAGCGATTCGGGCACCACGGTGAGATTGGCCCCGGCCGCCCGGGCCACCAGATAGAACGCGAGTCCCGCACTGCCGATGGCCGCGGCGACCAGTGCGCCCCGCCCCAGGTCCTGCCAGGGCCTGGTCCGGTCGAAGCCGATCGCCCGCATCCCGCCGGCGCGCTCCCTGATCAGCAGATGCGCTACCAGCGCGACCGGCACCAGGGCCGTCGTGATCCCGAACAGCTGCCAGGCCAGGTCGAGCCATGGACGCCCCGGTGCGTACGACCCGTTCAGCGTCGCGGCCTGCTCCTTCAGACCACCTGGTTTCGTGAGCGATCCGACAAAGCTGATCAGCGATGACATCGCGCTCGCGCCCAGCGAGAGCGCGAGAACAAGTACGGTCTCGGACCGCAGGGTCCTTCGTGACATGCCCTCCTGGGGGAGAGAACCAGCCACGCCACCCGCCTGCGCCTGCACACCTGCCTCCAGTTGAGTAATCCCGCCTCGTCCTCATCCTCGCCCCGCCAGGGTCTCGAATACAGGTACGAAGATCGTGCGCGACAAGCCGGGGGACACACCTCATGCGACGACGCGGGTCCCTCTTGTCCCTTGCACTTCGCTCAAGGAGGGTCGCCACCGCATGGGACATCACAGCTTGCCCGACGACGACATGGCGGACGGAGGCAGGTCCCGGCCGCCCACCGCCGTACGGCCGCCGTCACCGCGCTGCTCGTGCCGCCGCGCAGCGGGGACGGGGGGCCGCCGCGCAGACGGCCTGCCCCGGGCGTCGCGCACCCTGGCCCGAGGACTCGGGCGAAGGCGGGGGCCATCCGACGCGCAGCCAGGCCGTGTTCCTGGCGGAGCAGGCGGCCTTCGCGGACACGCGGACGCCATCGACGGGCCGCCGAAGCGTCCTCGCCGACGGATCCGACCGGGACCGGTTCGGCATCCCCCGCGGTGCGCCGATCTCCGAGCCGAAGGCGCCCGGTGATCCCGGACACCCGCTGCCGGTGATCGCCGTCGCCGTCGGACCGGACACCGACCTGCAGGAGCTCGGTCGGATCGCCGAGGTGACGGGAGGCACCGGCCGCCGGGCAGCGATCCCGGGGAGATCCAGGGCGTGATCCTCAAGGCGATCCCGACCAACGGTCGGACGGGGCCCGCAGGTCAGGACTGGGATCCGGGGAAGCCCACCGGCCAGGTGTGCACCGGTTCCCCTTCGTGGCTGAGCTCGCAGTAGCGCCGCGTGGTGGCCTCGAGCGCCGCGTCCCGCTCCAACCCGGCCTCCCGTGCGCGGTGGTATGTCTCCGCCTGCCACGACGCCCCGTTCACCCGCCGCCGGCACCGCTCCTCGATCACCCCCAGATACAGATCGCGGTCGGCCGGCTCGATGTGCCATGCGTCGAGCCCGGCAGCGGCCAGCGGCAACAGCTCCTCCCGCACGAGTTTGACGGCCGGCACTGTGGTGAGGCCGCCGCCCCGGCCGGGGCGTGGCCAGCTGAGTTCGGCGTCGATGCCATGACGGCACGCGATGTCGAAGTTCTCGGCCGCGGCGGCGAAGGGCAGGCGGGTCCACACCGGGCGTGACTCCTCGGCGAGGGCACGGACCAGCCCGTAGTAGAAGGCGGCATTGGCGATGACGTCCGTCACCGTGGGGCCGGCGGGCAGCACCCGGTTCTCCACCCGCAGGTGGGCGACACCGTCGACGACCCCGTACACCGGTCGGTTCCAGCGGTAGACGGTGCCGTTGTGCAGGACGAGCTCCTGCAATGCGGGTACGCGGCCGTCGTCGAGCGCCCGCAGCGGCTCCTCCTCGTCGCAGATCGGCAGCAGGGCGGGGAAGTAGCGCAGATTCTCCTCGAAGAGGTCGTACGCCGAGTCGATCCAGCGCTCACCGAACCAGGTGCGCGGACGCACGCCCTGCGCCTGGAGTTCGGGCGGGCGGGTGTCGATGGACTGCTGGAACAGCGGCGGACGGGACTCGCGCCACAGCTCCCTGCCGAACAGGAAGGGCGAGTTGGCGCCGACCGCGACCTGTACCGCGGCCACCGCCTGCGCAGCGTTCCATACGTCGGCGAAGCGTCCGGGCGTCACCTGGAGATGCAGCTGCACCGAGGTGCAGGCTGCTTCCGGGGCGATGGAGGCCGAGGTGCAGTTGAGGCGCTCCACGCCGGAGATGTCGAGGCTGAAGTCCTCGCCCCTGGCGGCGACGATCTGGTCGTTGAGCAGCATGTAGCGGTCGACCTCGGAGAGATTCGCGCTGACCAGATCGTGCTGGCGCAGAGTCGGGAGAATTCCGATCATCACTATCCCGGCACCCGCCTCCTGCGCCTTGCGGTGCGCATATCCAAGACCGGTGCGCAGCTCCTCGGCGAGCTGATCCAGTACCCGCCCGTCCAGCCGGTGCGGCACAACGTTCACTTCCAGATTGAACATCCCGAGCTCGGTCTGGAAATCCTGACTCGCGATGCGCTCCAGCACCTCGGCATTCCTCATCCGGGGCATGCCGTCGGCACCGGCGAGATTCAGCTCTATCTCGAGCCCCATCAGATTCCTGGGCCGGTCGAACCTCTTCTCTTCCAGGAGTCGCCCCAGTCCCGCCAGGCACTGCTGCAACTTCCGCCGGTACCTTTGCCGATCGGACAGGTCGAATCCGCCTGCCACGACCTTCTCCCCCATCGAAGCGTCCCTCCTCGAGTGGGCAGCCACGCAGCCTCGGCCGCTCATGTCACGGACGATAATGCCCAGACTCTCTGATCCATAACGCCCCCGGGAGCGGCTCGCGACCGATAGTCTGGACTCGTCGCTCACTCGGCACATTCCCTCGGCATGATGCAGGCGTCACTTTCCGCCACCGCGCACCCGGCGATAACACGATCGGTTTCGGCCTACCGCGCAATCGACGAAGCCGCAGGCCGCAGCTCTGCGCCCCGTGAAATTTACTGAAATTCCGGCGAAAGAAAGTCCGATAGCGACCTTCACGGAAATACGGGAGTCGACTAGCGGAAACACTGCCTGAACACGCGTCGTATAAACTCCGCGAACGAGGCAGAGAGTGGTGCCCGGTGGCCTTCCGGCCTTCCTCTGGCCCCGCACGCGACAGTGCCGTCCGCACCTGCCCCGCATCACCGTGTCTCTTGAGCGAGAGGCGACCCACCATGCCGCTGCATGTCCCCCCTGCCCCCGCGCCCGCCCTGCGCAGCGTCCTCGCGGCTCTCCATTCCCCCACAGCCGTCAGCGAGGCCCGTACCCCGGCCCTGAGGTCCGTCCAGGGAACTCTGTGCCCCGAACTTCCGCTCCCGGTCCATGTACTGGACCAGATCGTCCCGAGCGGCCGCGCACCGTACACCCGCCTCACCGGCTGGCGCTTCCTCATCCGCAGTGGCGATCGCGCCGTGGCGGCCGCGGATACCGTGCTGACGCCGGACGGCTGGACCTTCTCGCACTTCTTCGAGGGGCCCTATCTGAACTCGACGGAACGAGCCCTGGGCCAGGCCGAGTCACTCGCCCCCGACTTCCAGCCGCGCCTGCTGTCCATCCCGGAGCTCTATATGCTCACGCTCTGGCTCCATAGCGACACGGAAAGTGACGCATCGGCCGGCACGCCCCGGCCGACGGACGTGCTGGTGCCACTGGCGCCGGCACCGCCGGGCATCGCCGCACATCTGCCCCACCTCGTCGCCGACCTGCTGCCGGTGATGACGCTGCGTCTGAGCCCCGCCCCATTACTCGGCACGCCGGCCTGACGGCCCGCTGAGCAGCCTACTTCGCGCCCCGCGTCCACCCCCGGACGCGGGGCGCACGCCTGCCCGCCCGGACTAGCCCGTCCGGGTCACTCAGAACCACCCGAAAGGACAGCCTGTTGAACTGAACCGTCCGCGCGGGTGATACGTCATCAACCAGTAAGAACTGCTGCCGTGAAATCCCTGCGGATCGACGCCCGTGGGGCAACACTGGGATCGGACCGACAGATACGGGGGGCGGCCATGAACACCTCATCAAGCCGCAGGACACTCACCACATCGCAGCGAAAGAACCCACCCATGTGCCAGCACCAGCCAGCCTGCCCGACATCCGACTCAGCCGACCGGGAGGCGGCCCGCCTGATGGCGCACCACCCGGAACAGGGATGGAGCCTGCTGTGCAACGGGGTTCTGCTCTTCGAGGACACAGGTGAGCTGCTGCCGGACGGACAGATCATCGCGCCGCACCGGCCGCGGCAGGCCATGACCGCCGCCTAGGACGGCCGGTACGACGAGGGGCCGGCCCGGAGGTTTCCCCCGCACCGGCCCCGACACATGTGCGCGCTCGTACGCGCGCCGGCGCGTCAGTTGTCGTACTCGTCCAGCGGCGGGCAGGAGCAGACGAGGTTGCGGTCACCGAACGCGCCGTCGATCCGTCGCACCGGCGGCCAGTACTTGTCCGCAGTGCTCACGCCGGCCGGGAAGACCGCCTCGTCGCGGCTGTAGGCGTGCTGCCAGTCACCGCCGAGCGCGGACGCCGTGTGCGGCGCGTTGCGCAGCGGGTTGTCGTCGGCGGGCCACTCGCCGGACGCCACCTTCTCGATCTCGCCACGGATCGCGATCATCGTGTCGCAGAAGCGGTCGAGCTCGGTCAGGTCCTCGCTCTCGGTGGGCTCGATCATCAGCGTGCCGGCCACCGGGAACGACATCGTCGGGGCGTGGAAACCGTAGTCGATGAGCCGCTTGGCGATGTCGTCGACGCTGACCCCGGTCGCCTTGGACAGCGGACGCAGGTCGACGATGCACTCGTGCGCGACCAGACCGGCCGGCCCGGTGTAGAGCACCGGGTAGTGCGGCTCAAGGCGCTTGGCGATGTAGTTGGCCGCCAGCACCGCGACCTGGGTCGCGCGCTTGAGGCCCTCGCCACCCATGAGGCGTACGTACGCCCAGGAGATCGGCAGGATGCCGGCGGAGCCCCACGGGGCGGCCGAGATGGGGCCGACGCCCGTCTCGGGGCCCGCGCTGGGCTGAAGGGGGTGGTTGGGCAGGTACGGGGCGAGGTGGGCGCGCACGCCCACCGGTCCCACGCCCGGACCGCCGCCGCCGTGCGGGATGCAGAAGGTCTTGTGCAGGTTGAGGTGGGAGACGTCGCCGCCGAACTTGCCCGGCTTGGCGAGACCGACCAGCGCATTGAGGTTGGCACCGTCGACATACACCTGGCCGCCGGCCTCGTGCACCTGCGCGCAGATGTCGGCGACATGCTCCTCGAACACGCCGTGCGTGGACGGGTAGGTGATCATCAGGACCGACAGTTCGTCGCGGTACTGCTCGATCTTGGCACGCAGGTCCTCGACGTCGACCTCCCCGTCGTCGGCGGTCCTGACCACCACGACCCTCATTCCTGCCATCACGGCGCTGGCGGCGTTGGTGCCGTGCGCGGACGACGGGATGAGACAGACGGTGCGCTGCTCATCACCGTTGGCACGGTGGTAGGCGCGTACGGCCAGCAGGCCGGCGAGCTCGCCCTGCGATCCGGCGTTGGGCTGGATGGACACCTTGTCGTAGCCCGTGACCTCGGAGAGACGCTCCTCCAGCTCGCGGATCAGGGTGAGATAGCCCTGTGCCTGCTCCACGGGAGCGAAGGGGTGGATCTGGCCGAACTCCGGCCAGGTCACCGGCTCCATCTCGGTGGTCGCGTTCAGCTTCATCGTGCAGGAGCCGAGCGGGATCATGCCCCGGTCCAGCGCATAGTCACGGTCGGCGAGGCGGCGCAGGTAGCGCAGCATCGCGGTCTCGGAGCGGTGCTGGTGGAAGACCGCGTGGGCGAGGTAGTCGTCGCTGCGCAGCACCGTGGCAGGCAGCGCCTCGGCATTGGAGGCGTCGAGCGCGTCGATGTCACCGCGCACCCCGAAGGCCGCCCAGACGGCGGCCAGCTGCGTACGGCCGGTGGTCTCGTCGCACGCGATGGAGACCTGGTCGGCGTCGACGAGGTGCAGGTTGACCCCGTCCTCGCGGGCGGCGGCCACGACGTCCGCGGCCTTGCCCGGCACCCGGACGGTCAGCGTGTCGAAGTACGACCCGTGCACGACCTCCACGCCGCCGGCCCGCAGACCTTCGGCGAGGAGGGTCGCGTAGCGGTGGGTCCGCCGCGCGATCGTCCGCAGGCCGTCGGGGCCGTGGTACACGGCGTACATGCCCGCCATCACGGCGAGCAGCACCTGGGCGGTGCAGATGTTGCTGGTGGCCTTCTCGCGGCGGATGTGCTGCTCGCGGGTCTGCAGGGCGAGGCGATAGGCCTTGTTGCCGTCCGCGTCCACGGAGACGCCGACAAGGCGGCCGGGCAGGCTGCGCGCGAACTTGTCGCGGACGGCCATGTAGCCGGCGTGCGGGCCGCCGAAGCCCATCGGGACGCCGAAGCGCTGAGTCGTGCCGACCGCGATGTCCGCACCGAGCTCGCCGGGCGAGGTGAGCAGGGTCAGCGCCAGCAGGTCGGCGGCGACCGTGACGATCGCACCGAGCTCGTGTGCCTGCTCGACGACCGGCCTCAGGTCCCGTACGGCACCGGAGGCGCCCGGGTACTGGAGCAGAACGCCGAAGACACCGCGCCCGGCGATCTCGGCGGGGATGCCCTGACTGAGGTCGGCGACGACGACCTCGACGCCGGTCGGCTCGGCACGGGTCTCGATCACGGCGATGGTCTGCGGCAGGGCGTCGGCGTCGACCAGGAAGACGCCGTCCTTGACCTTGCCGACCCGACGGGCCAGAGACATGGCCTCGGCGGCCGCGGTGGCCTCGTCGAGCAGCGAGGCGCCGGAGGTGGGCAGACCGGTCAGGTCGGCCACCACGGTCTGGAAGTTCAGCAGCGCCTCGAGGCGGCCCTGTGAGATCTCCGGCTGATAGGGCGTGTAGGCCGTGTACCAGGCCGGGTTCTCCATGACGTTGCGCAGGATGACCGGCGGAGTGAAGGTGCCGTAGTAGCCGAGCCCGATCATCGGAGCGAGCACCTTGTTGCGGTCGGCGAGCGCGCGCAGCTCGGCGAGCACCTCGGCCTCGGTGCGAGCGTCGGGGAGGTCGAGTGCCTCGGTGCTCTTGATCACATCCGGCACGGCGGCGGCGGTCAGCTCGTCGAGCGAGCCGTAGCCGACCTGCGCGAGCATCTTCGCCTGCGCCTCGGCGTCGGGCCCGATGTGACGCTGCTCGAAGGGAATGCCCCGCTCCAGCTGGGTAAGCGGAATCCGGTTGGCGGTCATGTGGGAGGCCTCCTGGTCTTGCACGACCTACGAGGGGCATCGCGGCGCGGATGCCCGGACGGCCTCCCCCTCTGTCATCTCAACCTGAGAGCTTCACCGGAACGCCCTGAGGCGGCCCGGCTTTCACCGTCGGTGAGAGCGGATGCCGTCCGACGCCCGCCCTGCTTTCCAGAGTGACCTCGTCCGTGCGGTACAGGGGCCTGAGAGATTCCGGGGAGGATTTGCTCCTTCGGCGCCGCCGGCACTTTCACCGGGGACTCTCCCGCACAGGGTCAACAGCCGATGTCAGCGTACCAGCGCGCCCCCTCGCCGATCGCTCAAGTGGCCGACACCCGTAATGTGCACTTCTGTAGTGCTTACAGAGCAGTTGCGACCTGTTGGAGGGACCGTGCAGACCGACATCGATCCGCGCAGCCTGATCGGCCGCAAGGCGTTCGACAGCAACGGCACCAAGATCGGCACCGTTGACGAGGTGTACCTGGACGATGCCACCGGAATTCCCGAATGGGCGGCCGTCCGCACGGGCCTGTTCGGCCGCGATGCCTTCGTCCCTCTGGAGCCCAGCAAGGTCGTCGACAACGCCCTCCGCGTGCCCTACGAGCGCGCACTGATCAAGGACGCCCCCGACTTCGGGGTCGGCCGCCATCTATCGCCCGAGCAGGAGCTGCAGCTCTACCACCACTACGGACTCGACATCTCCGGGCCGCCCGAGACGCCTGCTCCCTCCTCGGGTGACCGGACCTTCGGCCGTGTCCGTGGCCAGGAGGACTGAGGCGCCTCACTCCCGGGCGCGGGCGGTGCCACCAGCGGCAGCGGATCCGAGGGCTCCAGCTCGGGGTCGTCGATCCGGAACGTGCGCACCCGCCCCGGCCGCGATCCGGGCTCCTCGAAACGGACGGTGACCCTGCCGACGCCGCTGCCCTGCACCCAGCCCGCCCCGTACACCGCGTGCCGCACATCGTGGCCGGCCGGCCAGCGCCGCTCGGCGGGGAGCCCGGGCCCGGTTCCGGGTATGCCGGCGGCATGGTCCCCGTCGTGCCCCTGCGCCTCGCCCAGGCCCGCCACCGACGCCTCCTGATGCCCGTCGCTGCCCGCCTCGGCCCCCGCTGCTCCGGCGTGCTCCTCTGCGGCGGCCTGGGCGAACAGATCTTCCTGGGTGTAGTCCGTGAGCCCCGTGACACCGACCCCCAGCAGCCGCACTCCCCCGGTGGTGTCCACGGCCTCCAGCAGCCGTCCCGCCGTCTCCCGCACCACCCCGGCATCGTCCGTGGGGCCGCGCAGCGTCTCCGAACGCGTGAGCGTCGAGAAGTCGTACCGCCGCACCTTCAGCACGATCGTCCGCCCCGAGTGGCCGGAAGCCCGCAGCCGCCGCACACACCGCTCCGCGAGCCGCTCCACCTCCAGCCGGATCCGCGTCCTCTCATGCAGATCCACGTCGAAGGTGTCCTCCACGGACACCGACTTCGCATCACGCTCGGCCACCACCGGCCGGTCGTCGTACCCGAGCGCCATCCGGAACAGCGCGGTCCCGTGCGACCTCCCCAGCAGCCGCACGAGCTCGTCCTCCCCCGCCTCCGCGAGGTCTGCCACCGTCGTCATACCGGCCCGCCGCAGGTGCTCCCCCGTCGTCGGCCCCACGCCGGGCAGGGTGCGCACGGGCAGCGGGCCGAGCAGCTCACGCTCCGTGCCGGGTGCTATCAGCACAAGCCCGTCGGGTTTGGCCTGCTCGGAGGCGATCTTCGCCAGCATCTTGGAACCGGCGAGACCGACCGAGCCGGTGAGCCCGGTGACCACTCGGATGTCCTCCCGCAGCCGCTCGCCGCTCGCCCGTGCCGATGCGGCGTCGTCCGCCGCGCCGCCCGCCTCCAGATCGACGAAGGCCTCGTCCAGGCTCAGCGGCTCCACCAGCGGCGAGAGCCGGCCCAGCAGCTCCATCACCTGCTCGCTCACCGCGCGGTAGAGAGAGAAGCGGGGCATCAGATACGCCGCATTCGGCGCAAGCCGTCTGGCCTGCGCCATCGGCATCGCAGAGTGCACGCCGAAGCGCCGGGCTTCGTATGAAGCGGTGGCGACGACGCCGCGTGGCCCGAGCCCGCCGACCACCACCGGCTTGCCGCGCAGCGAAGGCTTCGCCGCCTGTTCGGCGGCAGCGAAGAAGGCATCCATGTCCAGATGCAGAATCGTCGGCGCGGTTCTCACACCATCGATGCTGCCCTACGCCACTGACAACGGCGTTCAGACCGCGCGGTCGCGCCTGCGTCTGGCCAGCTCGTCCGTGGGGTTGTTCCCGATCAGCGTCTCACCGGTGTCGACGCGCTCCCCGTGCAGCTGCGAGAGAGCGGCCTCGACATCCCTCCAGACGACGCCCACGGCGATCCCGAAGACGCCCTGGCCGCCCTGGAGGAGATCGACCACCTCGTCGGGCGACGAGCACTCGTACACGGTGGCGCCGTCGCTCATCAGCGTCATGCGTTCCAGGTCCCGGAATCCGCGGGCCTGCAGATGCTGCACAGCGGTGCGGATGTTCTGCAGAGCGACACCGGTGTCCAGGAATCGCTTCACGATCTTGAGGACCACCACGTCACGGAAGCTGTAGAGCCGCTGGGTGCCCGATCCGTACGCAGGCCGCACGCTCGGCTCGACCAGGCCCGTACGCGCCCAGTAGTCGAGCTGCCGATAGGTGATGCCCGCCGCGGCGCACGCGGTGGGTCCTCGGTACCCGATGGTGTCCTCGGTACCCTCGGAGGGGTCGGCCGCGCTGCTGTGCAGCGGATACGGCCCGCCTTCCACCGGAACGTGTCCGGTGCCGCCCCCAGCCGTACTGTCGCCGCTGCTTCTCACGCCGACCTCCGTCCTTGACCTGCCTCCTCGACGGTAGGCAGTCGCCAGGGGTGCGTCAACGATCGCCACACTCGGCACGCCGAGTGATAATCACCCTGAGAGTGGTTTCTCGTGCCCCGATCCGGGGAAAGGCTCCGCGAATGCGCCGAGGCCGGAAGGCCGCACCGTCACTGACTGCTGGACCCGAAGTCCTCGGGCGAGATCTGATCGAGGAACTCGCGGAACTTCTCCACCTCGTCCTCCTGCTCGTCCGGGATCGCGATGCCGGCGTCGTCCAGCACGCCGTCACTGCCATAGATCGGCGTACCGGTGCGCAGTGCGAGCGCTATGGCATCGGACGGCCGGGCACTCACCTCCACGCCGCTGGCGAAGACGAGCTCTGCATAGAACACGCCTTCACGCAGGTCCGTGATGCGGACCTCGGTGAGTTCTTGCCCGACTGCCTCCAGCACGTCCTTGAACAGGTCGTGGGTCAGCGGCCTGGCGGGGGCCATGCCCTGCTGGGCGAAGGCGATCGCGGTCGCCTCCCCGGGACCGATCCAGATGGGGAGGTACCGATCGCCTCCCACTTCACGCAGGAGCACGATCGGTTGGTTCGAGGGCATTTCGACCCGGACACCCACAACGTCGAGCTCGTTCACACAGCAACCCTAGGACGTGCCCGACCGGTTTGGGTAGTCGGGCTCCCCCATGATCAGTGCAGCCGGACCCCGAGCGCGGTCTGCACCAATGCGGCGTGCAGCCGTACGGACAGTGCCGCGAGCTCCTTGACGGTCGCTTCGGCATGCGCTCTGGTCTGCGGATTCCGATGCCGCCGAAGGGGTGCCACGACCTGCTCGACGAGACCCGCGTCCCGCTCCGCGGATGCCTTCATGGCGCGCAGATGACGCGGTTCGAGACCGAATCTGCCCAGATCCGCGACCAACCGGGCGACCGTGACCGCCTCGGAGTCGTATCCGCCCTCCTCATCCGGCGCCAGGAGGCCGTACGACTCCCACTCGGCCAGTTGCTCCTCGGGGACGTCGGCGGCGGCCAGCAGCTCCGCGCGCCCGACCCGGGCAGCGGTGGGACGCTCGCCCTCCGGCTCCCAGGTGCCGTCGAACAGCTCCCGCTGCGGTCCCTGCACGGGCAGCTGGAGCGGCTCGCCGCGCTCGAGAGCGTCGATCTGCTCCCTGATCACCTTGAGCGGCAGGTAGTGGTCGCGCTGCATCCGCAGTACGAGAGCCAGCCGCTCGACGTCCCGCGAGGTGAACTTGCGGTACCCCGACGGCGTCCGCCGCGGCTCGACGAGTCCCTCGGCCTCAAGAAAACGGATCTTGGAGATCGTGACCTCGGGAAACTCGTCGCGCAGCTGCGCGAGCACCGTGCCGATGCTCATCAGCCTGTCGCCCCCGGTGACGGTGCCGTGACCGGCACCTCCCGTCGGTGTTCGCAGCATGGACCTTCCCTGAGGGGTCACACGCCCCGCTGGCTCGCGTAGAAGACCAGCCGGTACTTGCCGATCTGAACCTCGTCGCCGTTGGCCAGGACCACCGAGTCGATCCGCTCACGGTTGACGTACGTGCCGTTCAGGCTGCCGACATCGGCGACGCTGAAAAGGCCGTCCGGACTCCGGCGGAACTCCACGTGCCGCCGCGAGACCGTCACATCGTCGAGGAAGATGTCGCTCTGCGGGTGACGGCCGGCCGTGGTCAGCTCGCCGTCCAGCAGGAAGCGGCTGCCCGAGTTCGGACCGCGGCGCACCACGAGGAGAGCCGAGCCGAGCGGCAGGGCGTCGACGGCTGCCTGGGCCTCGGGTGAGAGCGAAGGAACCGCGGTCTGACCCGTCACCTCGGCGTCATACGCCTCGATACCGGAGATGGAGATGGTCGAGGTCGTCTCCGAGGGACGCTCCGCCGGCGCTCCGCCACGCAGCGGCGCACCGCAGTTGGAGCAGAATCGGCCGGCCTCGGTGTTCCGGTGCCCGCACCTCGTACAAACCGGCAAGCCCGCCATGGACGGATCCTCCTGCCCCGGCTGTCCCGCGCGGGGGTTGGTGGCATACGGGTCGGAGGTAAACCCTCCACCCGTACTTGAGGTTGATGGTTCCCCGAAACCTATGCGGCCAGGACCGGCAGGGTCAACAGACGACGCGCCCTGCCCACCCGAAATGTCACCGCCTGGACCAGCGACCTCATCCCGGAAGAGCGGCCGCTCGGCGCCCCGCTCCTCACTCTGGCCGTCGCGCGGCGCGCGATGCCTGGCGTTGCCGCCGTCCTCGCGTGCGCTCTTGCCGAACAACTTCCCAAACAACTTCACGGGCGATTCCCCTTGACCGAAATAGACCCGCCCGTGGGGCAGGACGAATCCTTGACGAACACACCTGCCGACCCGGACACCCTCACAACGTCCGTATCCGCCAGACAGTTTCCACCACGCGCCACACTTCTGAGGCGTCGACCCCCTGCATGCCACTGCCCTGGTCCGGCAGACCTCATGTTCCCCCGTCTCACTGCGACGACGACCGAGCGTAGTCAGGCCGCTCCGCCGGTCGCAAGGCATCGACAACGATCTTGTCCGAACGGGCCACAGTGGCTGTGGCCTGCTCCTTCTCCAGTGTCTGCACCACACCGCCCGGGATGTTCAGGGCGGGCTCCAGGTCCTGCGGTTTGCCGATGACCTTGAAGCGGTACGGCGCGGTGATCCGCTTGCCGTCCACCTGGATGTCGCCCGCCGTCCCGGAGAAGTACGAGTCGGCCACCACCCTCACGTCGTTGACCGAAATCGCCTCGGCGCCGGCAGCGCGCAGCTCCTGGATCGCATCCAGCAGCATGTCCGGCTCCACGATGCCGTTCGGATCGAGGATGGTCAGTGTGATGCCGGGGCCCTCGGCGGCGACCGTTCCGGCCAGGATCCCCAGCTGCTGCTCCTTCTGCAGCGTCTGCCTGCGTGCCTCTTCCGCCTGGTCCGAGCTGTTCTCCAACTCGGTGCGCTGGTCCTCCAGTCGCTGCTTCTCGTCCTCGAGCCGCTGGGTGCGGTTGTCGAGCTCGTCGAGGATACGCACCAGGTCCTCCTGGCGTGCGCCGCGCAGTGCGCTGTTGTCGCTGTTCGAGCGGACCTGGATGGCGAGTCCGAGGCCGAGCACGAACAGCAGTACAGCGACAATGAGTTGGGCCCGCGTCACCCGGGGCGGCCACAGAACCGCAAGCAGCCGCTGACGGCCGGTCTGCGGCTCGGCGGCAACCACCGGGGCCGTCGGCGGCTCATCGGCATCTCGCGTGTCGGACTGCGGGGCGGCGGGAGGCTGCGGCTGCGGCTGCGGCTGCGGCTGCGGCACCACCGGCTCCTCGCCCTTCGGGTTCTCCTCGCTGTTC
The DNA here is from genome assembly GCF_042888425.1 of Streptomyces sp. NPDC002889. Classification (NCBI taxonomy): domain Bacteria; kingdom Bacillati; phylum Actinomycetota; class Actinomycetes; order Kitasatosporales; family Streptomycetaceae; genus Streptomyces; species Streptomyces sp. NPDC002889. The sequence goes on along the minus strand of NZ_JBIAPT010000014.1, from coordinate 4,777 downwards.
ATCCGGTTCACGCCCTGAAGACGTGCCGACGGATCGCGGCGGCGTTGGAGAAGATCCGGATACCGAGCACGACGACGACTCCGGTGGACAGCTGGGCGCCGACACCCAGCTTGTCGCCCAGGAACACGATCAGCGCGGCGACCACGACGTTCGACAGGAAGGAGACGACGAAGACCTTGTCGACGAAGATCCCGTCGAGCATGGCGCGCAGACCGCCGAACACGGCGTCGAGGGCGGCCACGACCGCGATCGGGAGATAGGGCTCGACCACCGCCGGCACTTCGGGCCGGACGAACAGTCCGACCACGACTCCCACGACGAGGCCCAGTACGGCGATCACGATGTGCCCTTCCCTGTGTCTGCCGTCTCCGGCCCGTCGCTCTTGCCGGCGTCGGCGGTCTTCGGCTCTGCTGTACGTACGATCAAGCTCGGGGCCGCGGGCAGACGCACCGTTTCCTCATCGGAGATGCTGGAACGGATCCCGAAGTTCTCCTGCAGAGCGTGCAGGTACTGCCCGTCGGCGCTGTCCTGGAACGCGGTGCTCAGCTTCTTCCCGTCCCCCACAGCCAGCACGGTGTACGGCGGCACCAGCGGCCTGTTGTCCACCAGTATGGCGTCGCCCGCCGCGCGGATCGCCGACAGGGCCGTCAGCCGCTGCCCGTTGATCGCGACCGCTTCGGCACCCGATTCCCACAGGCCGTTGACGACCCGCTGCATATCGCGGTCCCGCACCCGTCCCGTGTCGGAGAAGCCTGTGCTCTCCCGCGGCTCGCCGCCGCCCTGGTCGGATTCCTTGGCGTCGTCGATGACGAGCTTCACCCCCGGCCCCGTGACCTCCGTCGCCCCGGCCAGCAACGCGACAAGATCGCTCCGGTCCCCGCCCTGCGCCTTGAGGGCCTTGCGCTGCCGCTCCTCGACGTCGCCGCGCAGCCCGTCGACGCTGCGCCCGAGTTCGTCGACGGCATCGGTCTGCGCCTCGACACGGTCGATGAGCTCCTCGCGCTCCTTGGCCAGCACCGGTGCCGATATCTGCGCCTGCGCGGCGCCGACGGTGACGATCACGGCCGCGAGCACCAGCCCCGCGGCCAGGCCGAGCTTGGCGCGCAGCGTGCGCGGCAGTCCCCCGCCCTCGGCCTCCCGGCGTGCCGTCGCCTCCGCGTATCCGTCGTCGAGGCTGTGCTCCATGACGTTCGTCAGCAGCGACATGGACGCATCGGGGCGCGGGGGCGGGGAACCGGTGCTCCGAACGGGGGGCTGCTGCGACATGCCGCACATCGTCGCACGTCGCGGCCACTACCGCCGAATGGCCCCACCGGTGTGCCGGAAGCCGTCCGCGAACGACCCCTGGCACACCGGTTCACACCTCAGTGACCTGCGCTGTCCACGACGGCGGACCACTCGTCGAGCAAGGCCTGCGCCGAAGCGTCGTCGGGCCCTTCTGCCCACAGATGAGTGACGGCTTCGGCCGGGTCCGGGAGGACCATCACCCACCGGCCGTCGGGCTCCACCACGCGGACCCCGTCGGTCGTGTCCACGTCCCGGTCGCCGGCCGCCTCGACGACTCGCCTCATCACCAGGCCCTTCACGGCCCACGGCGTCGCGAGGTCACGCCGCAGCACATGCGCCCGCGGGATGCGGGCATCGATCTGGCTGAGCGTGAGCTGCGTACGCGCCACAAGACCGACGAGCCGCACGAACGCCGCCGATCCGTCGAAGACGCTGCTGAACTCCGGGATGATGAAGCCGCCGCGGCCGTCACCCCCGAAGATCGTGGTCTCTTCCCGGCAGACCCTGGTGAGGTCGTCGGGCGAGGTGGTCGTCCACTCGACCTGGGTGCCGTGGTAGGCCGCCACCTGCTCGGCGATCCTGGTGGTCGTGACCGGCAGGGCAACCCGCCCGCTGCGCCGCTCGGCGGCAATCAGGTCCAGCAGCACCAGCAGCGCCCGGTCGTCCTCGACGATCCGCCCTCGCTCATCCACCAGGGAGAACCGCTCACCCACGGGGTCGAAGCGGACGCCGAACGCGGCCCGCGCGGAGGCGACGATCTCTCCGAGCCTCACCAGCCCCGACCGGCGCGTGTCCACGGTCTCCGTCGGCCGTGACTCGTCCAGGCCCGGATTGATCGTCAGCGCGTCGACACCGAGGCGTCCGAGGAGACTGGGCAGGACGAGCCCCGCACTGCCGTTCGACGCGTCGATGACAACCTTCAGGCCCGAATCGGTGATCCCGGACGTGTCGACATTGCGCAGCAGGGACCCGGTGTACGAGTCGAAGACGCTGGACGGGAAGTGCAGATCACCGATCTCGCCCGGGAAGGCCCTGCGGTACTCCTGGCGGGCATACACCCGGTCCAGCTTCCGCTGCCCACCCTGGGAGAGGTCCGCACCGCGCTCGTCGAAGAACATGATGTCGACGGAGTCGGGCACACCCGGCGACGTACGGATCATGATGCCGCCCGCGCTGCCGCGCGCGGTCTGCTGCCGGGCGACGGGCAGGGGTACGTTCTCCAGGTCCCGTACGTCGATGGCGCTGGCCTGGAGCGCCGAGATCACAGCTCGCTTCAACGCCCGCGCACCGCGCGAGTGGTCACGCGCGGTGGTGACGGTGGCGCCCTTCTTGAGCGTGGTGGCGTACGCGCCGGCAAGGCGCACCACGACCTCCGGGGTGATCTCCACATTGAGGATTCCCGAGACACCGCGGGCGCCGAAGAGATGGGCCTGCCCTCGGGACTCCCAGATCACCGAGGTGTTGACGAACGCGCCGGCCTCGATGGTCTTGAACGGATAGACCCGCACATTGCCCTGAATGATCGATTCTTCGCCGACCAGGCACTCGTCACCGATGACGGCGCCGTCCTCGATGCGCGCGGCACGCATGATGTCCGTGTTCTTGCCGATGACGCAGCCGCGGAGGTTGCTGTGCTGGCCGATGTAGACGTTGTCGTGGACCACGGCCCTGTGAAGGAAGGCTCCGCTCTTGACGACCACGTTGGAGCCGATGACGGTGTGCTCGCGGATTTCCGCACCGGCCTCGACCTTGGCGTAGTCGCCGATGTAGAGCGGGCCCCGCAGCACCGCGTCGGGGTGCACTTCGGCACCCTCGGCGACCCAGACTCCCGGGGAGATCTCGAACCCGTCCAGCTCCACCTGGACCTTGCCCTCGAGAACGTCGGCCTGCGCCTTCACATAGCTCTCGTGGGTGCCCACGTCCTCCCAGTAGCCCTCGGCGACATAGCCGTAGATCGGCTTGCCTTCCTTCATCAGCTGCGGGAAGACGTCTCCGGACCAGTCGACGGGAACATCGGCCTCGACGTAGTCGAAGACCTCGGGCTCCATGACATAGATGCCCGTATTGACGGTGTCCGAGAAGACCTGTCCCCAGGTGGGCTTCTCCAGGAAGCGCTCGACCTTCCCTTCTTCGTCGACGATAGTGATGCCGAATTCAAGAGGATTCGGCACACGTGTCAGACAGACGGTGACCAGTGCGCCCTTCTCCTTGTGGAAGGCGATCAGGTCGGTGAGGTCGAAGTCGGTGAGAGCGTCTCCGGAAATGACGAGGAACGCGTCGTCCTTCAGCGCCTCCTCGGCATTCTTCACACTCCCAGCGGTGCCGAGTGGCTTCTCCTCATTGGCATATGTGAGCTCCATACCGAGCTCCTCGCCGTCACCGAAGTAGTTCTTTACCAGCGAGGCGAGAAACTGTACGGTCACGACGGTCTCATTGAGCCCGTGCCGCTTGAGCAGCCGCAGCACATGCTCCATGATCGGTCGATTGACGACCGGCAGGAGCGGCTTGGGCATGCTCGAAGTCATGGGGCGAAGTCTGGTTCCTTCGCCACCGGCCATCACGACGGCCTTCATGTCGGAAGCGTCCTCCTTGAAGAGACGACGGTCTAGCCGACTTCACCCGCCCAAATGAGCGCTCTGGCGTCATACGCGGCCGGCGACACTGCTCGGTACCGCGGCGACGAGGTCAATCGGCCACTGCGTCCGCCTTGACGAGTCGGCGAACCTGGACCACGTAGAGGATCCCTGCCCACCAATACAGAGTTGTACCCCATCCGGCGAACGCCCATCCGAAAATTGCGGCGAGTGACGCAAGCCACCCCGGCCCGTCACTCAGGAGCAGCAAGGGGAAGGCGTACATGAGGTTGAACGTGGCGGCCTTGCCCAGGAAGTTCACCTGGGGCGGCGGATAGCCGTGCCGGCGGAGGATTCCCACCATCACGAGCAGCATCAGCTCGCGTGCCAATAGGGCCATCGTCAGCCAGAGCGGCAGAATCTCCCGCCAGGTCAGTCCCACCAGAGTCGAGAGGATGTACAAACGGTCGGCGGCCGGGTCGAGGATGCGTCCCAGGCTGCTGACCTGGTTCCAGCGCCGGGCCAGCTTGCCGTCGAGGTAGTCGGTGACGCCGCTCAGCATCAGCACCAGCAGCGCCCAGCCATCGCTCTTGGGCCCGCCGAACTCGGGTCGAAGAATCAGCCACAGGAAGAGAGGCACGCCGAGGAGGCGGGCCATGCTGAGGATGTTGGGGATGGTGAGCACCCGGTCCGTCTGAACGTGGGTCTCCTGGACCTCCACCCGGGGGCCTCCTGTGGAACGTGCCAACGATGCCTCATGACCTTACCGTCAGCCGTCGCCGGCCCATACACAGGGGTATCCGAGCCCTCCTGAACGCAGGGAAGCCCCGCACCAGATGGTGCGGGGCTTTCCCACAATGATTGTTCGGCGGCGTCCTACTCTCCCACAGGGTCCCCCCTGCAGTACCATCGGCGCT